>NZ_JBCOAB010000065.1:0-15371 GCF_040227035.1 Clostridium sp. RTP31139st1_H3_RTP31139_211217 | reverse complement strand
ATGTATAAATTTAGGTCCATGGTTGTAAATGCTGAAGAGCTTAAGGAAAAACTAGCTCATCAAAATGAAATGTCTGGGCCTATGTTTAAAATGAAAGATGATCCTAGAGTAACTAAGGTTGGAAAGTTTATCAGAAAGACTTCTCTTGATGAACTTCCGCAACTTTGGAATGTTTTAAAAGGTGATATGAGTTTAGTTGGTCCTAGACCAAGTTTACCTAAGGAAGTTAAGCAGTTTGAAAAATGGATGTTTAGAAGATTAACTGTAAAGCCAGGATTAACTTGTTATTGGCAGGTTAGTGGAAGAAATAATATTGATTTTGAGGATTGGATGAAGCTTGATATTAGTTATGTGGAAGATAGAAATTTATGGATTGACATTAAGTTAATATTTAAGACGGTATTAGTTTTATTTGGTGATAAAAATGCATCGTAAAGTGAAAGGGGTAAGTAAGATGAAGATAGCTATAGCAGGAACAGGGTATGTAGGTTTATCTAATGCAATTCTTTTAGCACAACATAATGAAGTCGTTGCAGTAGATATAATTCAAGAAAAGGTAGATATGATTAATGATAAGGTATCACCTATAGTGGACAAGGAAATACAAGAGTATTTAAGTAATAAAGAGTTGAATTTAGTTGCAACAACAGATGCATATAAAGCATATAAGGATGTAGAATTTGTAATAATTTCAACACCAACAAATTATGATCCGGAAATGAATTATTTTAATACAAGAAGTGTTGAAGCAGTAATTGCAAATGTACTTTCAATTAATCCAGAAGCAACAATGGTAATTAAATCTACAGTTCCAGTTGGATATACAAAAAAAGTTAGAGAAATGTTTGAGACTGATAATATAATTTTTTCTCCTGAATTTTTAAGAGAAGGAAAGGCACTATATGATAATTTATATCCTTCAAGAATTATAGTTGGAGAGCAAAGTGAAAGAGCGAAAAAATTTGCTGAACTTTTAATGGAAGGTGCCATTAAAAAAGATATTCCGGTATTATTTACAGAGAGTACAGAAGCAGAAGCTGTTAAACTATTTTCTAATACTTACTTAGCATTAAGAGTAGCTTATTTTAATGAATTAGATACTTATGCTGAAATGAAGGGATTAAATACCAAACAAATTATAGAAGGTGTCGGACTTGATCCAAGAATAGGCTCTCATTATAATAATCCGTCATTTGGTTATGGGGGATACTGTCTACCTAAGGACACTAAGCAATTAAGAGCTAATTACGAAGATGTTCCGAATGAAATTATTGGAGCTATAGTTGAAGCAAATAGGACGAGAAAAGATTTTATTGCAGATCAAATTATAAAGAAGAATCCTAAAACGGTTGGTATTTATAGATTAACTATGAAAACTGATTCAGATAACTTTAGAGCTTCTTCTATTCAAGGAATAATGAAGAGAATAAAAGCTAAGGGGATTGAAGTAATAGTTCATGAACCAGTACTTAAGGAAGAAACTTTCTTTAATTCAAAGGTTGTTAACGATTTAGAAGAGTTTAAGAGTATGAGTGATGTTATTGTATCAAATAGATTATCAAAAGAATTATTTGATGTTGAGGATAAAGTTTATACTAGAGATTTATTTGGTAGAGACTAATAAATATTAAAGAGGGCAATAGGAATGAAAAAAATTTGTTTTACTGCTTCAACAGGTGGACACTTTGAACAGTTAATGATGTTGAAGCCACTTATGGATGAGTATGATAGCTTTATTGTAACAGAGAAAATAGGATATTCAGTGATAAAAGATGATAGAAAGATTTATTATATTAAGCAAGTTAACAGACATGAAAAAGATTTTATATTTAAAATGATAGTTAACTTCTTTAAGAGTTTCAGAATATTTATGAAAGAAAAGCCAGATATAATTATTTCTACTGGAGCTTTAGCAACTATACCAATGTGTCTTTTAGGTAAAGTTTTAAGAAAAAAAATTATATTTATTGAATCTTTTGCAAAAGTAACTTCACCTACATTAACTGGTAATTTAATGTATAAGTTTGCCGATCAGTTTTATGTTCAGTGGGAACAAATGAAAGAGCATTATCCCAATGCTATATTTAAGGGGGGAATATATTGATATTTGTAACTTTAGGATCACAAAAATTCCAATTTAATAGATTGTTGATTGAAATTGATAGATTGATTGAAGAAGGAAAAATAACAGAGGAAGTATTGGCCCAAACTGGATATAGTGATTATGAGCCTAAAAATTATAAGTTTAAAAAGTTTTTAGATAGAGATGAGTTTTCAAATATAATGGATAAATGTGATAAAGTAATTACTCATGGAGGAACGGGAGCTATTATTGCAGCAGTTAAAAGAGAAAAGAGGGTAATTGCAGTGCCTAGGTTGGCTAAATTTGGGGAACATGTTGATGACCATCAATTACAGATAGTTAAACAATTTGAAGAAATGCAATTCATTAGTGTTTGTAATGATATAAAATATTTAAAAAATATATATAAACAAATAGAAGACAAAGAAGCTAAGAGATATATTTCAAATACACAAGCAATTATAGAAAGTATAGATACTTTTTTAAATAGTTTTTAAGGAAGGGAGTTTTAGAATGGATTTAATAAAGACAATTTATAGGAAGACACTGAGCGTTTTACCTGATAAATTAGCTAATGGAATTATTTTTTTTAGAGGGTATAAAAAAATAATGAATTTAAAAGAACCCATTTATTTAGGAGAAAAAATTCAATGGCTAAAGATACATGGCCAATTGGAGGAGTTGGGTAATTATGTTGATAAATATGAAGTGAGAAATTTTGTAGAAAATACTATAGGAAAAAAGTATTTAATTAATATATTTGGTGTTTATAATAGCGTTGAAGAGATAGAGTTTGATAAATTACCAAATAGATTTGTTTTGAAATGTACTAATGGAAGTCAAGCTGTAATTATTTGTAAAGATAAAAGTAAATTAGATATTGAAAAAGCAAAAAGGGAAATGAAAAAGTGGTTAAAGGGAGATTTTTACAAGATAAAAAAAGAGTATCAATATAAAAATGTTAAAAATAGAATAATTATTGAGGAATATCTTGAAGATGAAAGTGGAGATTTAAGGGATTATAAGTTTTATTGTATAAATGGTGAACCGTATTGTTATTCTGTATTTTCTGATAGATTTACTGATAAAACAACTGATATGTATGATAAAGAAGGCAATTGGTTACCTGATATATTAAATGGTGGTCCTAATAGTAAAATAAAGGGGAAAAGGCCACCACACAAATTAGATAATTTAGATGAAATGTTTGATATTTCTAGAAAGCTATCTAAGTTATTTACTTTTGTTAGGGTAGATTTTTATATTGTTGAGGGCAAGGTGTATTTTGGAGAATTAACATTTACTGATGGAGCAGGGGGAGAGCCTATAAAACCATTAAGTTTTGATGCAGAATTAGCGCGTGATATTAAATTAGAACCAATATTAAAAGAAAGGGTATAATTAAAAAATGATAAATAAATGTAAAAGCATTAGGGAGAATGGGAAGTAAAATGAGTAGAAAAATATTAATTATTGGACCTAGTATAAATCGTTCTAAGGGAGGTATGGCCACAGTAATAGAAGGTATAATGGCAGATAGTAAATTGAATTCTAATCATTGTATTGAAGTTCATGAATCGTATGTAGATGGAAATATAATACATAGGTTAATATTTTCGCTTATATCATATATTCATTTTATGTTTATTTATAACAAGTATGATTTATTTCATATTCATATGGCATCATACGGAAGTACGTTTAGAAAAGGCTATTATATTAGATTTCTTAAAAAAAGAAATAAAAAAATTATTCTTCATGTTCATGGTGCAGAATATATTATGTTTTATAATAATTTATTAGAAAAGAAAAAGAAAAAGGTAGAAAGAATATGGTTAGACAGCGATGTTGTAATAGCATTATCTGAAGAGTGGAAAAACCAATTTGAACATTTATTTAACCATAAAAATATTATAGTAATCAATAATGGAATAGATACTGAACAATACGAAGAAGCAAAATGTGTTACAGAATATGTAAGAAATAATTTTTTGTTTTTAGGTCGTATAGGTAAGAGAAAAGGTTCATATGATATAGTTTCAGCCATAGAAAAGCTATCTAAAAAATATCCCGATATATTGGTATATATGGCAGGAGATGGTGAAATAAATGAAATTAAAAGTTTAATTGATAAAAAAAATTTGGGTAATAATATTAAAGTTATGGGATGGATTAATTTTGAAAATAAGATTGAATTATTACAAAAAGTTTGTACTGTTTTATTACCATCTTATAATGAAGGGCTTCCAATGACAATATTAGAAGGTATGGCAGCAGGAAAGGTTATTATAAGCACTAATGTAGGAGGAATACCTGAATTAGTTGAAAATAATATAAATGGATTGATTATTGATCCAGGTGATATTGATGGGCTTTGTAAAGCAATTAGTAAAGTTATCGAAGAAAAAGAATTCGTAAAGAAATGTTCAGTTAATAATTTGAGAAAGATTGAATTTGATTTTAGTAGAAAAAAAATGCATGAAAAGATTAATAACGTATTTACTAATATATAAATATTCTATTTTATGAGAAAGTGAGAATTGGACCATGAATGAAGTTACAAAATTAACCATATTTAGAAAAAAGGTCAATAATAGAGTATTAAAAAGAGTTATAACTAAAATTATTTATTTTTTAGGAGCTGATATTCCAGTTGATGTTTGTGTAGGTGAGGGAGTAGAATTTTGCCATAATGCATTAGGAACAGTTATTCACCCTAACACGATAATTGGAAATGATGTATCTGTATATCAGAATGTTACTATTGGAAAGGCAAGGGTTAAAGATAAAAAACAAATAAAAATTATCATAGAGGAAGGAGCTGTTTTGTGTGCAGGTTCAAAAATTTTAGCAAAAGATAATTTGGTTGTTGGTAAGAACACAATTATAGCTGCAAACTCTGTATTGTTAAAATCTACAGGAGAAAATGAGGTTTGGGGGGGAATTCCTGCTAGAAGATTGAAATAATTATACTAAAAATATTTTAAATAGGAGAAAGTTATGGATGTAAGTTTTATAATACCAATTTATAATACTAAAGAACATTTATTATTAAGGTGTTTTGAATCAATATTAAAGCTAAAAGATATTGAATATGAAGTATTACTAATTGATGATGGGTCAGAATCATTTGTTGAAGAATTCTGTGAGCAGTTTACTAAAGAACATGAAATGTTTCATTATTTTAAAAAAAATAATGAAGGAGTTAGTATAGCAAGGAATTATGGAATTAACAAAGCAATTGGTGATTATTTATTTTTTATCGACTCTGATGATACTATTGTTACTGATATCTTTAATAAATCATCATTGAATAATCAAGCTGATATGATAGTTTTTGATTTAGAGTTAGTTGATGAGTCAAAAGTTGTTGTTTGGAGTTCATTTGAATGTAATTCAGGGAACATAAAAAGTGAAGATGCGATTTTAGCTATGATGTATAGTGGAAGATTGAATAGTCCATGCGCTAAGATGATAAAAAGAGATTTTATAAAAGAAAATAAAATATATTTTGATAAAAATCTTATAACAGGTGAGGATGCTGATTTTATTTTAAATATTTTTCTATTGTCACCTTCAATTTATTATGTTGACAAAACTATTTACAAATATTGGAGAAGCAATGAATCAAGCAGAAAAAGAATGGTTTCAAATCCTGAAAAGTTAGTTGATAACTATGTATATCATAAATTAAAGAAGATAAGCATTGTAGATAAACTTGAAATTGATTTTAAGGAAAAGCAGAATGCTAAAATAGCCTTAGTTTCTGCTGAAGTTAAGAGTATATTTAATTTGGCTTTAGATTTAGAACAGGAAGGATTATTGTCTGATTCATTAAAACAAAAAATAATAAAAGCAATTAAAGATATAGAATTATCAATTTTAGTGGAATGTAATTACTTCACTAAATTAAGATACAATATAATAAGTAAAGAAATGTGGAAAGTTATGATTGGAATTGGTTGTATAAGAAATATATACTTGGCTCTAAGAGGACTACATACATAGATGATGGAAAGTAGAGGATAAAAGTAATGTGGATATATTTAATTTGTTTTGCGATTTCATGTTTATTTTTGAAAGTTGCAGAATTAAGTAACAAAAGAGTAGTATATAGAATTATTACTGCAATAGGACTTATAATTCCTTGTATACTTGCAGGGTTTAGGGCTGATACAATAGGTACAGATGTGCAGGTATATGTAAAACCTATGTTTGAGGCTGCACGATCATCTAATAGCTTCTCAGAGTATCAAAATATGAGATGGATAGCTTCATGGACATATATATATGTCCATGAAATAGAAATCGGATTTTCTTTGCTTGTATACATTATTGCAAAGATATTTGGGAACCTTGCTATCTTATTGACGAGTATTCAGCTTTTGATTATTATTCCTTTTTATAAAGGACTATCCTATTTTAGGAAACAGCTTCCCATGTGGTTATGTATGCTTGTTTTTTATTTGATGCATTATAATGTTACTTTAAACATGATGAGGCAATGGATTGCAATGGCTTTATTATTTTATGGATTCAAATATATAGTAGAAAGAAAAGTATGTAAATTTATTTTTATAGTTGTAGTAGCAATGACTTTTCATACTAGTGCGATGTTTGGTATAATATTTTATTTAATATATTCATTTATTTATTCAGGAAAAAATGAGAAAAAATTAAAAATAATTCTATCTTCAAGGAAATATATTTCTTTAGAGAAGTTGAATAAAATTTTTATAATAATTATTGTATTTTGTTTAGCATTATTAAGTCTTAACATAATATCAGTTTTTCTAAGTAATATAGGATTAAGTAAATATGCTGCATATATTAAAGGCGATGTATACTTATTGCCTATTCAAATTATATTAAGAATACCTTTCATAATAATGATTCTTTTAAATTGGAGAAAATATAATGAAAAATATACAATGGCTCCAATTTTTTTAGCGATGATGATAATTGAACTGTTAGTTTCTCAATTAGGAAGTATTTCTCAATATTCATGGCGGATTGCAACTTATTTTTCTATGTTTAATTGTTTGTCATATTGTTCTATTTGTGAATTGAGTAAAAAAATATATGTAAGAATTAGTTATAGAATTTTGTTAATTATATATTTGATTGTATATTGGGTATATTACTTTGTGATACAAGGAATTCATGAAACTATACCATATATGATTGCTTAGTATTTGGAGATTGAAAAAAATAGATAATTATTTTGTTATATTTTTAAATTTTAGAAAGTAAGGTGAAATATGAAAAAAGTTATTTTAAGAGGGTTTTTTTATGAAAACTTGGGTGATGATTTATTTTATCATATGATTGTAAAAAGATATCCTAAAACTAAATTTTATTTACCAGTTATAGATAAATGTAAAAGAGCCTATAGCGATGAAAAGAATGTTAAGATAATTAGTTTGAATAAAGTAGTGCGTGGTATAAATAGGGTGTTCAGTAATATAAGTTCAAAATTTAACATTTATAATTTTCTTGAAAAGCATGGTGATTTGGTAGTGTTAATAGGGGGATCTTTATTTCAAGAAAAAGCAAATGATGGATCAGATATAGAAAGGCTAAATGAAATGCCAGGAAGGAAAAAACCATTATATATATTAGGAGTTAATTTTGGTCCATATAAAACACAAAGGTATTTAGAAAAGTCCAAGGAGTATTTACTAAAGGCAAAGGATGTATGTTTTAGAGATGAAAGTTCATATGGATTATTTAAAGAACTAAATAATACTCGTGTAGCAACAGATATAATTTTTGGAATTGAAAAATTGATTCCAGCCAATAAAATAAATCCTAAATTGTGTGTGATTTCAGTAATAGATTTTTCAAGAAATGCAGCATTATTAAAATATAAACAGGCATATCTCAAGTTTATTGTAAAATCTATAGAGAAATACTCTAATATGGGATATACAGTGATGTTAGTATCATTTTGTAAAATAGAGGGAGATGAAGATGCAATTGAAGAAATTATAGAAATGTGCGATGAAAGTTATAAGGATAAAGTAAAGACTTATTTATATAAAGGGGAAAATTGGAAGGAAACAGTAGAACTTATGAGTAGTGCTTCTTATATTATAGCTACACGTTTCCATAGTATGATTTTAGGGTTAGTTTATGGTATTCCAACTTTGCCAATCATATACAATGAAAAAAGCCTTAATATTTTGCATGATTTAAAATGTGAAGATTGTTGTGTGAAACTTGAAGAATTAGAGAGTTATGATTTAAATAAAATTAGATTTGCAAAAGCTGATAATATAAATGAAGTAAAAGTTAAATCAATTGAACAATTTAAGGTACTTGATAATTTATTAAAGTAAAATCATAAATTTAGAGTAAACAATATATAAATAGAATTTTAAGCTTATAGTATACATGCTAAATTAAGTAAGGTTATTTTAAATATATGCCTGAATATAAATGATATTTTGATTTAGATGTGTTAGAAAGGAATTTATGGATAGTCTAAGCGAGAAAAAAAACATAGATTTATTTAAGGGAATGATAGTTTACGCAATTGGTAATTTTGGAACAAAAATATTATCATTTTTGATTGTTCCTTTATATACTTATTATATAACTACTGAGGATATGGGAACATATGACCTATTGATTACTACAGTTAATTTATTAGCACCAATTGTAACTTTACAAATTAGTGATGCAGCATATAGCTGGATTATGCGTGAGAAGGACGTAGAAGATATTTGTATTAAATCAACTTTTCAGATTTTGATATTTAATACGATTGTTTCGTCTTTAATTATTATTGGAGTTAATCAAATTTATAATATTCCTTATTGTATGGAATTTATTTTAGTTTTAGCTTCTTCAAATGCATTAGCAATTGCGCAAAAGATTTTAAGAGGTATAAAGAAGCAAAAGTTATTTGCCGCCTCTGGAATAATTTACACTTTTATATTTTTAAGTTTAAATGTTATACAAATATGTATATTTGATTTAGGGGTTAAGGGTTTATTTATTAGTGCAATAGCAGCGAATATCTTAGCATTGGTAATTATTATGATATTAGAGAAAAAACTAAGAACATGTTTAATTGATACAATAGACTTAAAGTTAATTAAAAAAATGTTAGCATTTTCAACGCCTTTAATTGCGAATCAGTTAAGTTGGTGGGTAATTAATTCATCAGATAGATATATTATTACTTTTTTCCTTGGAAAAGCAGCTAATGGTATATTTTCTATAGCATGTAAATTCCCGACAATTTTACAAATGATATTAAATCTATTTAATACAGCATGGCAAGATATATCTATAGTAGATAATGATGTTGAGCAAGGAACATATTATAGTGAAATTTTTAAACAATTATATAAAATTTCATTTATGATTTTATTGCCATTAGTTCCAATTACTAAAATTGCAATTGAATTAATTGTAGAGAATAGCTATAAGTCGGCAGCAAGTTATATTTCGTTTTTATATTTAGGGACAATATTCCAAGCCTTTTCATCATTTTATGGAGTAGGATATTTAAAAAGTAAGAATACAAAGCAAGCATCTTTAACAAGTATATATGGTGCAGTAGTTAATGCTGTTGTTAATTTAGCTTTAATTAAATTTATAGGATTACAGGCAGCTGCAATTTCAACTTTTCTAGGCTTTTTTGTTATGTGGTTAATCAGGGAGAAGCAGAATAGAAAAGAGCTTGGAATAAGTATTGATAGAGCTCATTTTGCAAAAGTTTTTATACCAATTTTAATCTTTTGTATAATATCATGCTTTACAGGTTTATACATTGATGTAATATTAGCTATATTGGGAATGGTAATTTTCATAATTATTAATATAAAATATGCTAAAATTTTACTTGAGTATTTTTTCCAAGTTACAAAGAGGAAAAGTTAATATATATTTTAAAGAAGAAAATAGACGAACTATATAAAAAATTTTTAGCATGTTAAAACAAATTATATATTTGTACAATAAAAATAACTATATATAATGCAATAGTTGCTTAAAGTTATCGACCATAATATTAGTACATTTGAATTAAATTCATAAGAAAAATAAAATGTGTGCGGCATAGTAGAACATATAAGTAAAATACAGTCAGCAGTAGCTAATTTAACTAGAGAATATAAAGTATATGCAGGAGTGATGATTTCAGCATCTCACAATCCAGTAGAATATAACGGAATTAAATTTTGGGGCGGGGAAGTATACAAGCTATCTGATTCATTAGAAGATGAAATTCAACTTACTGATGCATTACTTAAACTTATAGAATATGAAGCAATGTATGCATATGATTTTGAGTGAAGAAGATATGATGGTGGCGATAAATCTGGATTTCTTCAAGCGACTGTAGAATATGCACTTAGAAAAGAAGAATTAAGAGATGGATTTATAGAGTATTTAAGTAATATTCTTAAGTAATAGTATCTTTATTTATGGGTTTAAGCTATACCACGGTATAGCTTATTTCTTTAATAGTATATAAAGTGATATTTATGATTTCATAAGATGATATATATTAAAAATTTGAATATAGAAAAGTTATTAGTAACATGTTAAAAAATAGCATTGTAGAAACATAAAATAAGTTTTTTATGAATTAAGAAAGGAAATAAAATATGTGTGGAATAGTAGGTTACATAGGAAAAAGACAAGCAGCAGACCTATTAGTTGAAGGTCTTTCAAAATTAGAATACAGAGGATATGATTCAGCAGGAGTTGCAATCATAGAAGATGAAAGAATATCATTAAGAAAATTAAAAGGAAGATTAGCAAATTTAGAAAATGATCTAAAATCTAATTCAATCAATGGACATATAGGAATTGGACATACTAGATGGGCAACTCATGGAGAACCATCTGATGTTAATTCACATCCACATTCAAATGGAAATGCAACAATTAGTGTTGTACATAATGGAATTATTGAAAACTATATGAAATTAAGAGAGTGGTTAACTTCAAAAGGGTATGAATTCTTATCAGAAACAGATACAGAAGTTATACCAAATTTAGTGGATTACTACTACAGAGATGGAAGAAGCCTTTTTGATGCAGTTGTTAAAGCAACTTCAAAATTAGAAGGAAGTTTTGCAATTGGAGTTATTGCAAATAATGAACCAGATAGAATTATTGCAGTAAGAAAAGATAGTCCACTTATAGTTGGATTAGGTGAAGAAGAGAGCTTTATAGCTTCTGATATACCAGCAGTTTTAAATCATACTAGAGATGTGTATCTTTTAGAAGATAAGGAATTTGTTATCTTAACTAAAGATGGAGTAGAGCTTAGAACTGAAGATGGTGAAAAGATTGCAAAAGAAGTTTACCATGTAACTTGGAATGTAGATGCTGCTGAAAAAGGTGGATATGAAGACTTTATGCTAAAGGAAATTCATGAACAACCAAAGGCTGTAAGAGATACGTTATCAGGAAAGATTCAATTAGGAAAAGAAATTGAATTAGATAATGTTAAGTTTAGTAAGGAAGAATTAGAAAACTTTGATAAAGTTTATATAGTAGCTTGTGGTACAGCTTATCATGCAGGTGTTGTAGGTAAAACAGTTATTGAAAAACTTGCTAAAATTGCAGTGGAAATAGATGTTGCATCTGAGTTTAGATATAGAGATCCATTAATAACTGATAGAACTCTTATAATAGTAGTATCTCAATCAGGAGAAACAGCAGATACTCTTGCAGTATTAAGAGATGGTCAAAGACAAGGAGCTAGAGTTCTTGCAATAACTAATGTTGTTGGATCATCAGTATCTAGAGAAGCTGATGATGTAATTTATACATTAGCAGGACCAGAAATTGCAGTTGCATCTACTAAAGCTTATGTAACTCAATTAGCTGCATTTTATATCTTAGGATTATACTTTGGTAGATTAAAGGAAATTATTTCGGTTGAAGAAGCAGAATCTATTAAAGCTGAAATGTTAACTATTCCTGAAAAGATAGAAATAGCTTTAGAAATGAAGGAAGAACTTCAAAAATATGCTGATAAACACTATAATCATAGAGATATTTACTTCTTAGGAAGAGGATTAGATTATGCAGTAGCAATGGAAGGTTCTTTAAAACTTAAGGAAATATCTTATATTCACTGTGATGCATATGCTGGTGGAGAATTAAAGCATGGACCAATTGCTTTAATAGATAAAGGAACTGCAGTTATTACATTATTGACTCAAGAAGCTTTAAAAGACAAGATGGTTTCTAATGTAAGAGAAGTTTCTACAAGAGGTGGAAATATATTTGCAGTAGTTAATGAAGGAGATACTACAACTAAGGACGTTGTTGATTCTTTAGTTTATATTCCAAAGACTATTGATTTATTAACTCCGATGATAAGTGTTGTACCACTTCAATTAATATCTTATTATGTTGCTAAGCAAAAGGGATGCGACGTAGATAAGCCAAGAAACTTAGCTAAATCAGTTACTGTAGAGTAATTTATTTAAATTATTAAATGACCTCAAGATAAGTCCAATTATTTTGAGGTCATTTCTAATTATTTAAAGCTGTGATAATAATTTACAAGAGGACCCACTAGTATACTAGATGATATAAAAGTTATATAATACTTTAATAATAAAATTTATTATAATTTTAAATACAAAAGAAAAACTACACAAAATAACTAATTATAATTATGTATGTTGAAAAGTGTTGTATATATGAAAAACATAAGTATAGAGGTAAATGGTATAATTATAGCTAGGTTAGATAAATGAAGTATCATATTAATCTAAGTGATAAAAATAGATGAAATTGAGGTAAATAATAATGGGAAGAATGTTTGGAACAGATGGTGTTAGAGGAATAGCTAATACTGAATTAACAGCGGAATTAGCTTATAACTTAGGAAGAGCAGGAGCTTATGTATTAACAGAAGGAACACATAAGCCTAAAATATTAGTAGCTAAAGATACAAGAATATCAGGAGATATGTTAGAGTCAGCTTTAGTAGCTGGTATACTTTCAGTTGGAGCAGAAGCTATAATTTTAGGAGTAGTACCAACACCAGCGGTGGCACACTTAACTAGAGGGTATAATGCAGATGCAGGAGTTATGATTTCAGCATCACACAATCCTGTAGAATATAATGGGATTAAATTCTTTGATGGAAAAGGATATAAGTTATCTGATTCATTAGAAGATGAAATTCAAAGAGTAATAGAATGTGGATTTGAAGGAGTACCAAGCCCAGTAGGTGAAGGCGTAGGTAGAGTTTATAGGGAAGAATCTGCATTAAATGAATACATAGAATATGCAAAAAGTACAATAAAAACTGATTTTAAGGGATTAAAGGTTGCATTAGATTGTGCTAATGGTGCTGCATATAAAGCTGCAGTTAAAGCTTTTAGAGCATTAGGTGCTAGAGTTTATGTAATTAACGATAATCCAGATGGAAATAACATAAATGAAAATTGCGGATCAACTCATATGGAAGAATTGATGGATTATGTTGTTAGAAAACAATGTGATATTGGATTTGCTTTTGATGGTGATGCTGATAGATGTTTAGCTGTTGATGAAAAAGGAAATATGATTAATGGGGATTTTTTATTAACAATATGTGCTAAGGCATTAAAAGAAGCTGGACAATTAAAGGATGATACTTTAGTAGTAACTGTAATGAGTAATTTAGGATTAGATATTGCGGCTAAGAGAGAAGGTATTAACTTAGTTAAAACTAAAGTTGGAGATAGATATGTTTTAGAAGAAATGCTTAAGGATAATTATATCTTAGGGGGAGAGCAATCAGGACATATAATTTTCTTAGAGCATAATACTACAGGAGATGGATTAGTTACAGCACTTCAAGTAGCTGCTATTCTTAAGGAAAGTGGAAAAACTTTCAGCGAATTAGCTGGGGTTATGAAGGAATTACCACAGATATTAGTTAATGCTACAGTTCCTAATGATAAGAAGAATATTTATTTAGAAGATGAAGAGATAGTTAAAGCTATTAAAGAAGTTGAAGATAAACTTAATGGTGTTGGAAGAGTTCTTATAAGACCATCAGGAACTGAACCATTAGTTAGAGTCATGCTTGAAGGTGAAAATCAAGAAGAAATAAATGAAATGGCTAATGGATTAGTTGATTTAATATTAAGTAAAATTTAATGGCTTTAGAGATAATATATAAATATTAAAGTGCAAGAAAGGAAATAGTAATGGAAAAAAGAATAAGAAAAGCAATAATACCAGCAGCAGGTCTGGGTACTAGATTCTTACCTGCAACAAAGGCGCAACCAAAGGAAATGCTTCCAATAGTTGATAAGCCAACATTACAATACATTATAGAAGAATGTGTTGCATCAGGAATAGAAGAAATTCTTATAATAACAGGAAGAAACAAAAAGAGTATAGAAGACCATTTTGATAGAAGTGTTGAATTAGAAATGGAGCTTGAAAAAGCAGGAAAGCAAGAAATGCTTGAAATGGTTAAAGAAATATCTGATATGGTTAATGTTCACTTCATAAGACAAAAAGAACCAAGAGGATTAGGACATGCTATACTTTGTGCAAAGACTTTCGTGGGAGACGAACCTTTTGCAGTACTACTTGGAGATGATGTTGTTTATAATGATAATAAGCCATGCTTAAAGCAACTTGTTGATTGTTATGAGGAATATAAAACTTCAGTTTTAGGAGTTCAAACTGTAGCACCTCAAGATGTAAAT
The DNA here is from genome assembly GCF_040227035.1 of Clostridium sp. RTP31139st1_H3_RTP31139_211217. Classification (NCBI taxonomy): domain Bacteria; kingdom Bacillati; phylum Bacillota; class Clostridia; order Eubacteriales; family Clostridiaceae; genus Clostridium; species Clostridium sp. RTP31139st1_H3_RTP31139_211217. Next base: position 596 of record NZ_JBCOAB010000065.1, on the reverse strand, counting down.
AAATATGGAATAGTTGGTGGAATACATATAGAAGATAGAGTATACAAGGTAAAAGACTTAGTAGAAAAGCCATCAATAGAAGAATCACCTTCTAATGTTGCTATCTTAGGTAGATACATAATTACACCAAAAATATTTGAAATATTAGAAAATACTAAACCAGGTAAGGGAAATGAAATACAACTTACTGATGCTCTTCTTAAATTAATTGAGGAAGAAGCAATGTACGCATATGATTTTGAAGGAAGAAGATATGACGTAGGGGATAAGCTTGGATTCCTTCAAGCAACTGTAGAATATGCACTTAGAAAAGAAGAATTAAGAGATGGATTTATAGATTATTTAAAGACTATTATAGAATAACATTAAATATTATTTTAATTTAAAAAATTATAAGCTATGCTGTGGTATAGCTTATTTTTTATGTGCGCCCAGCATGGGCAACAACTTGACGGTGAAAGTCCGTTGTGGGCTTGGTATTGGGAACCACTAGCCAATGACAAGGGTGTCTACTGTGAAGTAGAATCTGAAGGAAGTCGGAGGCAAAGTCTCGGTCTGAGGAATACGAACTACATACAAGGCTTACTAAGGTCGGA
>NZ_JBCOAB010000064.1:0-15486 GCF_040227035.1 Clostridium sp. RTP31139st1_H3_RTP31139_211217 | reverse complement strand
TAATACTTACAAGTTATAGGACAAGGAATATTCGGATTTTAGGAGATTTTGGGTATGGATTTAAAAATAATGAAGTCTACAGGTAAGGAATGGTATGACAAGTGCATAGGAGAAAGATTTACTATTCATTCTGAAAGTAAAAAAGGTGGCAGGGGTAAATATGTAGTAAGAATACCAAAACACCTAAGAGAGTTAATGAATGGACATATGTATGGTTGGGTTGACAAAGAGCATTGCATATTATTAAAGCCCTTACCTTGCGATTATAAGTTAATAACTTTAAATAATACTCTAGCATTAATTCCAGTGGAGGAAGAACAATGAAAATTAAAGATTTAATAAAGAAATTAGAAGAGTTAGATGGTGAAAAAACTATAGCAATTTATGATTATGAAGAAGGCAAGGAAGAGTTAAGTTTACTTATTCTTAGAAATAACTATGTCGATGGCAAAAGTGATTATTTAATTGAATAGAATTGATTCGTCATTCAAATATATTACGAAATAGATAAAGGAGAGATAAAAATGGCTAAATTAATAGGGTTGGGATATGATAATAATGTTAATGCTGATAAAATAGTTGCAATTGTAAGTTCAAGTGCTGCACCTTCAAAAAGAGCTATTAAAAATGCTAAAGATAAAGAGTTATTAGTTGATGCGACAAATGGATGTAAAACAGCAGCAGTAATAATTATGGAAAGTGGACATGTTGTTATAAGTGCTTTAAAAGCTGAAACAATAAGAAAAAGAAGTACAGGGATATAAAATAATATAGAAAAAAAGAGAAAAATATATAAATAAGATAAATAAGTATAAAAATAGTGCCTAAATTTAAGAAAGTTTGTCAATAAACTAAAAAAAATAAAGGTGCTATTTTTTTATAAATATATTAAGATATTTGTATAATAAATCGGAAATAACGCTAAGTTCTTAGGGATATTACTTATTAAAATTAAAAAATGTCCACTTTGAATGGGTTGGGGTAAACTATATCGTTTTTTAGGGGGAATGGGTTTGAATAAAGAATTAGTAAAACAATTATATTGCAATGGATTAAATGCAAGAGAGATTGCAGAACAGTTAAATGTAAATAAATCAGCAGTAAATAAGTGCATACAAAGAAACTTCAAAGAATTTAAATCTGTTCACTTAAAAAATAGAAAGCACTTAAAGTTTTACGAAAATGAAGTAAGAAAAATAACAAAATATGAAAGTAAGCAGTATATGAGTGATAAAACTTTTATATTAAAGAATAGATCTTTTTATGAAACTAAAAAAGATGGAGATATAGTATTAAAAAGGAATATAGGATGTGCAATACCTTGGGATGTGCCAAGAAGATTGACAAATGAGTATAAGAGTTGTTAGAAATAACAGCTCTTTTATTATGTTCAAAATGGAGGGATGATAATGAGTATTGGGAGAATTATAAAAGAAAATTATCCAAAAAGTTATGAAAAACTAAACAAAATTAGGAGTGAAAATAAGAAAGAGAAGCTAACAGAAAAAGATATTAAAGAGTTAATGCATCATTCTTCATATAGGCGTGGATCACGAGGAGCAATTAAGCAGGTGAGGTAATGGCTAGAAAGAGAAAAATAATAGTTGAAGATACTGAGAGGAAAAAGAAAGTACCAGCACTTCCTATTCAAGAGCGTGATTATAATAGATTTAAATATAAGTTAGAAGAAATAAGCAAAGATTGTCCAGAAAGAAATTTAATGATTTTTTATATTGGTGTTGCTACTGGATATAGATTAGTTGATTACTTAGGATTAACAATTGGAGAATTAAAAGAGTTTTTGGATGAAGATAAGTTTATTATTCAAGAAAGTAAGCAGTATAATGCATGGAAAACACATATAGCAAATAATCCTAATTCAAAAAGAAAGCCTCCAGCTCCTAGAGAATCAATAATTCAAACAAATCTTAGGAAAAAAATTAAAGATTATGTTAAAGGGAAAAAGAATAGTCAGTATGCATTTGAAAGTGAAAAGTATCCAGGTGAATATATAACTCCTAAGTCATATAGTGCAATATTGAAACAGGTTGGACAAGAATTAGGTTTAAAACATATTACTGGACATAGTTTAAGAAAAACTTATGCTCAAAGATTATGGCAAGAAAAAAGAGATTTAGAGTTTGTTAGAAAAAGTTTAGGCCATAAGTCAATAGAAACTACTAAACATTACTTAGGATTAGATAACGAAATTAAAGAAGATGCATCAAGAATAGCAGATTCAAAATTATAATTTTTTTATACTTAATACGAAAAAAAGTAACTAAGGCATATAAGAGATAAAAAATAAAAATTCTTACTAATATATGCACTAAAAAAATGGTATGCGTAATTATAGGGGTTATTTCGCATAAGGAAGTGATAAAAGCAATGTGCTTTAAAGTATTGATTTTAAAGGCTTTAAATAGGTTTTTAAGAGTAATTATTAAAATATTAAAATCAAAAAGAGTTAATTATAAACCTTGAAACTCAACTTAATTAGTCCTTATACGTTATATAGCCTTGCTTTAAATGTATTAAAGGATAGTATGGAGGTGTGTAATGGCTAGAAAAAGAAATCCTAATAGAGATTTAGCTTATGAGTTGTTTAAGAACTCCAAAGGAAAATTAACTTGTAAAGCTATAGCAGAGCAGTTAAATGAAAAAGAAAGTAATATAAAGCTTTGGAGAAGAGAAGATAAATGGATTAATAAAGGTGGAGCTCCAAAAGGTAATAAGAATGCATTAGGTAATGTAGGTCAACTTAAACATGGTATATACTGTGATGAATCCAGATTTAGAGATAATAAGTTTTTATCTAAGTATTTACCTAGAAGTATGGTTAATGTAATAGAAGAGCTTAAGAGTGAAAATCCATTAGATATGTTATGGAGCAATATATTAATACAACAAGCTAAGATATTAAATATGCAAAAGATTATCCATGTAAAAAGTAAAAATGATATTACTAAGGTTAAGACTAAGGAAGCATATGGAGAAGCATCACATACAGAAGAATGGGAATACCAATTTGCTTGGGATAAAGAGAATGCAGCAGTAACAGTATTATCAAAAGCTATGCAAACTTTATTTAATATGATAAAGCAATATGATGAAATGGTTCATAAGAATTGGGAGCTAGTAACAGAAGAACAAAAATTAAGGATAGAAGTATTAAAAGAAAAACTAAATAAAGATGATACTTCTGGAATTAATAATAGAGTTCAAATTGTAGATGATATAGATGATTAAAGTAAAGTTAAAAAGTATAATTGCAAGTAGCTTTTATGAATCACATAAGGATATAAAGAATGAACTTCATACTCATTACTGGTTTAAAGGTGGTAGAGGAAGTACAAAATCATCTTTTATATCAATAGAAATAGTATTAGGTATGATGAGAGATGCGCAAGAGGGGATAATATCAAATGCTTTAATACTAAGAAGAGTTAAAGATACTTTATCAGAATCAGTAAGAGACCAAATAAAATGGGCCATAGATACTTTAGGTGTTAGTGATGATTGGCATGTTCCAGAAGCAAAGCTAACTATAACTTATAAGCCTACAGGACAAGTAATAAGATTTAAAGGGGCAGATAACCCTAAGAAAGTTAAATCTACTAAAGTACCTAAAGGATATATTAAATATATTTGGTATGAGGAAGTAGATGAATTTGAAGGGAAACATAAGATAGATACTATTAATCAATCGCTTATGAGAGGTGGACCAAAGTTTGTTGTATTTTATTCTTTCAATCCACCAGAAAGTCAAAGAAATTGGTGTAATCAAGAAGTTGTTGAAATTAGAGAAGATAAATATGTTCATCATAGTGATTATAGAACAGTACCTAAGGAATGGCTTGGAGAACAATTTATAATTGAAGCAGAACATATGAAGAAAGTTAATCCTACTAAATATGAGCATGACTATTTAGGTGCTGTAACAGGGACTGGTGGAGAAGTATTCACAAACATAACAGTAAGAAGGATAACAGATGATGAAATAAAAGTATTTGATAGATTAAAGAATGGACTAGATTTTGGTTATGCAGCAGATCCTTTAGCTTATGTATTAATGCATTATGATAAGACTAGAAAAAGATTATTTATATTTGGAGAAGTATATAAAGTTAAATTAAGTAATAGTAAGGCTGTAGAGTTAATAAAGGAGCTTAATCCTTTAAATAGAAGAGTTACAGCAGATAGTGCAGAACCAAGAACTATAAATGAATTTAAAAATCTAGGATTAAATATAACAGGTGCAAAGAAAGGGCCTGATTCAGTTGAGCATGGAATTAAATTCTTAAGTGAAGAGATAGAAGAAATAATAATAGATCCAATTAGATGCCCGAATACTAAACGTGAGTTTATGGGATATGAAATAGAAAAAGATAAGGAAGGGAATTTAAAGGGGGAATACCCAGATAAAAATAATCATACGATTGATGCTGTAAGGTATGGAATGGAAGATGAAATTATTAGTAGAAAAATAAAGGTAGGAAGTAAGAGTAAGTTAGGATTAAGATAGGAGTAATATAATATGGCTATAGTAAGGAGTAGGAAGTTTCTAGATGATGATGGAACAATATCTAGTAAGCTTCTTTTTTCATGCATAAAAGAGCATATGTCAGAAGTAGAACATAGATTAATTAAATTAAATGAGTATTATGATGGAAAACATGAAATACTTAATAGAACATTTAAAAATAAGAGTATTCCTAATAATAAAATAATATGTAACCATGCTGAGTATATATCAGATTTAGCAACTGGATATGTATTTGGAGTACCAATAACGTATAGTGGAAAGGGTGCAGAAGAATTAAATGCTAATTTTACTGAAATAGATGAAGATAGTCATAACAATGAACTTGCTTTAGACTTATCTATATTTGGTAGGGCATATGAATTGTTGTACATGAGTACTGATAAAAAACCAAAAATAGAATTAGCAACATTAAGTCCACTAAATACATTTTTAGTAGTAGATACTTCAGTGAAAGAAGAGCCTATGTTTGCGGTTCACTATTACCCTAATATCACTTTAGATAATTCTATAGAAAATTATACTGTAGAAGTATATACAGAAACTGAAAAGTTAATATATGAGTTTACATCATTACAAACAGAAGTTCCAACAGTTGTGGAAAAAGATTTAGAAGAGCATTTCTTTAAAGGAGTACCAGTAATTGAGTACCAAAATAACAAGAAATCAAGAGGAGATTTTGAAGGTGTTATACCTTTAATAGATGCATATAACAAATTACAATCAGATAGAGTTAATGATAAGGAACAATTAGTAGATGCATTTTTAATAGTTGTAGGACAAAGCTTAGGAGATACAAACGATGAAGTAACAGAAACGGTAAAACTTCTTAAGGAAGAAAAGATAATAGAACTTGATGAAGGTGGAGATGCTAAGTGGTTGGTTAAATCTCTAAGTGAAGATCAAGTTGAAGTATTAAAGAAATCATTAAAAGATGATATACATGAGTTTTCTAAAGTACCATGTTTAACTGATGAAAATTTTGTAGGTAATTCTTCTGGAGTTGCAATGAAATACAAATTATTAGGTCTTGAACAGTTAGGAAGAACAAAAGAAAGATACTTTAAAAAAGGTTTAAGAGAAAGACTTAAACTTATAGAAAATATAGAAAGCATAAGAGCAAATAATATTAAAGCAGCTGATATAGATATAAGTATGAAGAGAAGTTTACCAATAGATAATGAATTGTTAGCTAAAATTGCTATTGAAACAGAAGGATTATTAAGTTGGGAAACAAGAATAAAGAATTATGATCCAGAAATTGATATTGAAGAAGAAAGAAAAAGATTAGAAGAAGAAAAGAAGAGAAATATTAAAGAACAACAAAAAGCATTTGGCTTCCCATATGATGAATCAGACAAGCCTAATAATAACGTTGAGGAAGGTGAAGAAGAATGATAATAATTGCTTCGATAGTGTTAATTTTAAATGCATTAACTGGATTAATAAAATTTTTGATGATATTTACTGAAAAAACTACTGGTAAGAGAGTATCAAGTTTTATAGATACTATAATTTGCATTGTAACGTGTCTATTATCTATCTATGTTTTAAAGTTATAGTATGAATAGCAGAAATAATAGTTACTGGGAAGCTAGAACAAAGGCTATAATGGACAAACAGCAGTTAAATGCTGATATAACATATAGGAAGTTAAGAAAAGCTTATATAAAGGCTATAGCTGAAATAGAAGTAGATGTTAGAAGAATATATAATAAGCTTAAGAAAAATGGTGAGCTTAATGATAAGCAAGTAAAAGAATTTTTAAATACTGAATTATCAAAGTTAGATAGAAAAGAGTTAAAGAAGTTAATTCTAAATACAAAAGATGATAAGTTAAGAAAGTTTTTAACAGCTAAATTAGATGCACCAGCTTATGCTGCAAGAATAGCAAGAAAAGAGGTTCTTAAGGAAACATTAGTAGATAATTTAAAGCAGATAATGAATGAAGTTGCAGTAAATGAAATGGTATTAGATAAAAATCTGTTTATTCAAAATATGAATGAATCATACTATACCCATATGTGGGAAGTACAAAGAGGTATGCAGATAGGATTTGATGTAGGAGCTTTAGGAAAGGAAACTATTGAAGCTATATTAAAAAGACCATTTGCAGGAGGTTATTATTCAGAAAGAATATGGGGTAATACATCAAAATTAACAGAACAGCTTTATGAAACTGTATTATCAGGATTATTAAATGGTAAGCCATTAAAGAAAATGATAAATGAATTAACAGAAACAATGGGAGTTGGTGAAAGTGCTGCAAGAAGATTAGTAAGAACAGAATCAGCATATTACACCAATATGGCAGCAGTTGAAGGATACAAGGAATGTGGAATAGAAAAATATAGATATTTTGCAAAGCTAGATCTTAAAGTAAGTAATATATGTAGAGAGCTAGATGGAAAGATATTTTTTATAAGTGAAGCACAAGCAGGAGTAAATCTTCCACCAATGCATCCATGGTGTAGAAGTTCAATAGGGCCAGTTATTGATGGTGGAGTTGCTCAAAGAATTGGAGTTAGAACAAGAGATGTAGTTACAGGACAAAGTCATGTAATCAAAGGAGATATAACATATAAAGAGTGGTATGATAGATTTGTAGTAGATAAATACGGAGAAGATAAAGCTAAAGAGCTAGAAAAGAAAGCAAAGACTTACAAGAAAACTAAATCAAATAAAAAAGATAATTAGCACTTACATAAGTAGGTGCTTTTATTTATGTCTAAAGTTGGAGGGGTTATGAAAATTATAGAAAAGTTAAAACAGATATTTAACACTAAAAATCATAAACATGAAATAGAGTATCAAAAAGGCTTTGGTTACAGGTGTAAATGGTGTGATAAAACTAAATCACAATGTAACTAAAGTCTTTTATTATATTTAAATTTAAGGAGGTATTGAACAATGGAATTAAAAGATACTGTTCAAATGATGGAAAGTGTAGATTATAAAGAAAGGTTTAAAGCAGAGTATTTACAATTAAAAATAAGAATAAATGGATTAAGAAATATGCTTAAGAAATATAAAGCAGGAACTTTACCTTTTACACCTTCTTGTAGTTATGATTTATTGAATGGTCAATTAAAAGCTATGGAACTATACGCAACTTACTTAGAAGAAAGAGCAGAAATTGAAGGAATAGATTTAAAATAGTTGAGGTGGAATAATGACAGTAGATAGAGATAATTATTGCAAAGATTGCAAGAGAAGTATTTACGGAGAAGATAAAGATTGTGATGTAAATATAGAAAACAATGGAAAGTATGTTATGGCTGGAGAGAAGTGTTATTGCAAAATAGGTCCAGATGGTAAAATGGCTGAAAAATATCCATGGGATAAATAAGGAGGAAGTATGGCTAAGTACAGAAAAAAACCAGTAGAGATTGAAGCTTTCCAATATGATGGAGATTTTATGAATAAGGATGGATATTATTATGTTCCAGATTGGGCTGTTTGCGCTAATGCAGAAGGTGTTTTATATTTTGAAGATGGAGAACTATTCATAAAAACGCTAGAAGGTATACATCATGCTAGTGTAGGTGATTATATTATCAGAGGTGTAAAGGGAGAATTGTATCCTTGTAAACCAGATATTTTTGAAATGACATATGAAACAGGGGAAATCGGAGAAATCAGCGATGGATATCATACTTTTAATGAATTGTATTATCATAGAATGATTTTATTTTCTGTAATATGTAATTCAAATTCACAAAAATCATGGAAGTCGTGGAAACATCATGATGGAACTATGTATGATGATTATTTTATAGTTGGAATTGATACCCAAGAAGGACAATATTCATATCATTATCATAAATCAGAATGGGATTATTTTAATGTTGAAGAATTAGAATTTGCTCCTGAATGGGATGGTCATAAGCCAAAAGATATAACAAGATTATTAAGTTTAATTTAAGTCTTAGGAAACTAAGGCTTTTTATTATGCCCAAAACTTGCTTAAGGCTTGAAACTGTGCAAGTAAATAAAAATAAAAGGAGGATAACGAAGTGGTACAAAAATTAAGTATGAACTTTCAACTATTTGGACTAGGACAATTTTCTAGACCATTTTTAAATGCAGATGATGGAGCTGGTAATGGAGGATCATCACCAGAAGTAGGAGATCAAAGTAACAATCAAAACTCAGATGGAGGGCAAAAATCTTTTGATGACATATTAAAAGATAGTAACTATCAAACTGAATTTGAAAAGAGAATGTCAGAAGCAATTAAATCAGAAAGAGCAAAATGGGAGGCTGATTCTAAAACTAAAATTGATGAAGCTAAAACAGAAGCAGAAAAAGTTGCAAAGATGACAGCAGAACAAAAAGCTAAGTATGAAGAAGAGAAAAGAGTTGCAGATATAGAAAGAAGAGAAAAAGAATTAAATACTAAAGAATTAAAGATTCAAGCAGATACAATTTTAGCTGAAAAGAATTTACCTAAATCACTAGCTGAAATTGTTATTTATGAAAATGCAGATACATGTATTAAGAGCATTGAAGCAATAGAAACTGCTTTTAATGAAGCGGTAGAAAGCGCTGTAAATGAAAGATTAAGAGGCGGAACACCATATAAAAGTAGACAAATTAGCAATATAGATTATAACAACATGAGTGATGCTGAATATTATGCAGCAACTTATAAAAATAAAAAATAATTAATTAAAGAAAGAAGGAATATAAAATGGCAAATGAATTTATTACAGTAAAAGAAATAGCAAGACAAACATTACCAAGATTAATTGAAAACTTAGTTTTCCCTAACTTAATACACAAAGACTTTAGTAATGATTTTGTAGCTGGTAAAGGAGCTACAATACAAGTTAAAAAACCTGTTATTTTAACTGCAAAGGAATTTAATGAATCAGAAGGAACTTCAGCACAAGATGTTAAAGAAGAATCAGTAGATGTAACATTAGATAAACTTGCAACAGTTGATATTGAATTTGGAGCTATTCAAAGGGCTACTAATGTAGATGATTTAAATAGATTATTTTTAGAACCAGCAGCAGTAGCATTAGCAGAAAAAATTAATTCAGATGGATTATTTTTATATAAGGATATACCTTACACAGTAGGTACAGCTGGAACAACTCCAAGTAAACTTAGTGATCTAGCAAATGCAAGAAAAATGTTAAATACAAATAAAGTTCCTATAGCTGGAAGAGTTGCAGTGTGGGATCCAGAAGCAGATGCTAACTTTACTACAATAGATGCAATTGTTAATGCAGAGAAGAGTGGTTCAACTAATGCGTTAAGAGAGGGATCTATTGGACGTGTATTTGGATTAGATAATTATATGTCACAAGGAGTAAAACAACATGCTACAGGAATTACAGCTTTTGATACTGTTAAATTAGGTGCTATAGCAGAGATAGGTGCAACTACAATTCAATTAACAGGTACTACATTAACAGGTAAACTACTTAAAGGAGATGTATTAACAATTGCAGGAAATAACTATACGGTAATAGAAGATACAGCTGGTGCAAGCGGAAATTCTATTGCAAGTGTAGAGATTTATCCAGCATTAAAAGCAAGAGGTACAACAAGTACAGTTGTAAAAATGATAGCTAACCATACTGCTAATTTAGCGTTTAATCCAATGGCGTTTGCATTTGTAACTAGACCATTAGTTGCACCAGCAGGAGTTGAATCTTATGTTACATCTTATAATGGAATTACATTAAGGGTAGTAAGAGGATATGACATGAAGTATAAAAAGGAAATGCTTTCAATGGATGTTCTTTATGGATATAAAACAATGTATCCAGAATTAGCTACAAGAGTATTAGGATAAATTGAGGGGAATATCCCTCAATTTTTTTTATGAGGTGAGTTCATGGCACAATTAGAGAAGCTAAAAATAAGATTAGAGATAAAAGATACAACTCAAGATGAATTATTTAATATGGTTTTAGAAGATGCAGAAACAGAAATATTAGATTACTGCAATAGAGATGTATTATTACCGCGTATGCTTGGGTTGCAAAGAGAATTAGCAATTGTTTATTATAACAGGCTAGGAAGTGAAGGCGAGTCTTCTAGAAGTGAAGGAGGGGTATCTGTAAGTTATAGTACTGATATTCCTGAAAATATTAAAAGAAGATTAAACTCCTATAGGAGATTAAAGGCGGTGAGATTGGCCAATGAGAATAAAGAATAAAAAAGTTTACTGGCTTAAGAAAAAAATAAACACTGAAGATGATGAAGGTAATGTTTATGAGGATTATTCTAATGAGCCAATTGAAATAAAAGCTAATATATATCCAGCGAGTGGAAAGTTACAAGTTGAAATATATGGTGAGAGATTAAATTATATATTTAATATGCTTTATGATGGTCCAGAAAATTTAAATGAAGGTGATGGAATATGTGTTTTTGTAGATAAAGATAGTAAACCAGACTATAAGATAATATCAATTAAACCATATTCACACCAATTAATAGAATTGGAGAAGATATAATGGCTATAACTAACGTAAAAAGGCTTATGAAAAAGCTTGATGAATTAGGTGGTAATAGTGAGGCTGTATTTGAAAATGCTGTAGAAAAGGCAGGGAAAGCAATAGCTAAATATGCACAAGATTATTGTCCTGAAAGTGGATTAAGTGATGATACATTAAGGGATTCAATTAAATTTGAAATGGTTAAAAAAGATGGTAAAAAGACTAAAGGAAGAGTTGTTACAAATCATGAGTATGCAGCTTATGTAGAGTTTGGAACAGGACCAGTAGGAGCAAAAAGTGGTGGAGTTGCTTCGAAATTAGCAGGTAAAATAATTTATAAATCAGATGGTTGGTATATTCCAGCTAGCGAGATTGAACCAGCAGTAGCAGAGCAATATCATTTTAAACTTGTAACCATTGGTGGAGTTGATTTTTACTATTCAGAAGGACAAGCAGCACAACCTTATATGTATCCAGCAGTAGTAGGCAAAGAAAAAGCCATAGGTAATATAGTTAGATATCAAATAAACAAAGAAATAAAAAGAATATGTAATAGTAGGTGATAACTTGGTTAATTTTAAGCCTATAATTTATAAAAAACTAAAAGAAATTGAAGGTGTTACAGTAAGTGAAGAATATCCAAATGATTGGAGCAAACTACCTGCTGTAACTTATTCAGAGGAAGATAATTCTACCTATGAAGTAGTAGATAATAAAGAAGCTACTTGTAGGATTATTTACAGAATAGAGGTATGGAGTGAAAGAAGCACTTCAGAAATTGTTTTAAATATAGATAAAGCAATAACTTCATTAGGTTTAAAAAGAACATTCTGCAAAGATGCTCCAGTTCCAAGCAAATTAAAGCATAAAGTTCTTAGATATGAAGGTATTGTTGATATCAAGACATTTAGAGTATACCAAAGAAATTAAGGAGGAGATTATATGTTAGCAAATGGTATTAAATTAGGATATTCAACAAGTGGTTCAAGTTATACGAATTTAGAAGGACTTCAAGAAGTTCCTGAAATTGGTTCAGATCCTGAAAAAGTTGATGTAACTACCTTAGCAGATAAAGCAAAAAAATATGAACAAGGTATAGGGGATTATGGAGATTTAGAGTTTACATTTAAATATGACAACTCTTCTTCGACATCACCATTTAGAATATTAAAAGGGTTTGAAGCAAATAAAACAGTAGTTAAATTCCAAATGGAATTCCCAGACGGAACAAAATTTAAATGGGATGCTCAAGTAAGTGTAAAGATTGGGGGCGGTGGTGTTAATGCATTAATAACATTTACTGTATCAATGGCTTTACAAAGTGATGTTGAAATAGAAAATCCATCAGACCCATTATCAGTTTAAGAAATCAAGGAAGGTGAAGAATAATGAAATATCATACTTTAGAAATTAATGGACAAGAGTTAAGATGTAGATTAACTACTCAGAACACAAGAAAGCTTGAAGAAAAATTAGGCGGAGAGTCATTAATGTTAATGCTAGTAAAAAAGAAAGTATTAGGTGTTGGTGATATATCAGCAATACTTCATTCATCATTACAAGCATTAGAGCATGGATGGACAGCTCAAAAAGTAGACAATCTTATTGATGAATATATAGATAATGATGGTGACTTATTTACACTTCAACAAGAGTGTATGAACATAATGAAGGTAAGTGGTTTTTTCAAGGAGAGTCCACAGAACCAAGAGCAGGAAGTGGACAAGGAAGAAGCAAAAGAAGCTATGAAACTTTTACTGAATTAATTAATGAATTATATCCTATTTGTTTAGACATAGGTATTTCTCCTGGATTATTTTATGAAAGTACTATAGATGAATTAATTGATTTAATTACATCTCATGGAAGAAAAGAAGAAGCTAGGCAAAAAGAAAATATAGCTATGAATTATATGTTAGCTAGACAAATAGGAGAAAATATAGCAGTTTTATTTGATAAAAATGCAAAAGTAACTCCAGTCTGGGATTTATATCCTGATTTATTTAATAAAGAAAAAGAAATAAGCGAGAAGAATGCAAGAGAGGCAGAAATGGAAGCTTATAAAGCGAAGTTTACTGCCTTTGCTTATACAGTTAACTCTAAAATAGGGGGTGACAATAGATAAATGACTATAGAAGAATTAGAAATAGTTATTGAAGCTCAAACAAGAGAATTTAATCAACAGATAGCTAATGTAACAAATCAAGTTAGCAATATGGAGAAAAGAGTTAATAAATCTCTAGGAAATATAAAAAATATTTTTGGTAGAGTAGGTAAATGGATTGCTGCTCTTGGTATAGGTAAAGTTATAAAAGATAGTATTATAACAGCTATGGACTCTATAGAAAGTGATTCTATGTTTGATACTGTATTTGGTTCTCTAGCTAATGATGTGCGGCAATGGTCAGAAGAACTACAGAGTACACTAGGATTAAATGGTTATGCTATTAGAGAAAATGTAGCAACTTTGTATAATATGACTCAATCAATGGGTTTAGCATCAAACAAAGCCCTAACCCTTTCAAAAGATATGACATTACTTGCTGAAGATATGGCAAGTTTTTATAACATAAGTAGTGATGAAGCATTTAATAAGATTAGATCTGGTTTAACAGGAGAGACAGAACCACTTAAAGCATTAGGTATATTAGTTGATGATGCAACTATTAAACAATATGCTTATGCAAATGGAATAGCTAAAACTGGAAGTGAATTAAGTAATACAGAAAAAGTAATGGCTAGATATATTGCTATACAACAACAAACAGCAACAGCAAGTGGAGATTTAGCAAGAACATTAAATTCTCCAGCCAATCAATTAAGAGTATTACAAAATAATTTAAATCTTCTAAAAATAGAGTTAGGTAATGCTTTTATGCCAATAGTACAAGTTGTACTGCCTATCTTAAATTCATTTGTACAAGCTTTAGTAAAGGTAACTAGTGTAGTAGCTAGATTTATGAATGCATTATTTGGAACTTCAGCTAGTTCATCTGCAGGAAGCACAGCAGATGCTATTGGGGGAGTTAGCACCGCAGTTAATGGAGTTAGTGATGCATATAATGATGCAGGTAAAAGTGCTAAAAAGGCTGCTAAAGATGCAAAGGGATTTCTAGCAGGCTTTGATGAAATCAATAAAGTAAATCAAAATAGTTCGGATTCTGATTCAGATTCTGGAAGTGGTTCATCTGGTAGTGGTGCAGGAGGAATTGATATTCCAACTTTCAACATTGAAGATCAAGAGGGTGCACTTTCACAATTAGCTGGAAAAGTAGAAGAATTTGCACTAAAAGTGAGAAATGCATTTATAAGTCTTGCAGATTTTATAAGAGAACATAAAGAAATTATTATCTCAATTATAGGAGGATTAATTGCAGGAATTTCAGCATTTTTTATAGCAGTAAATTGGCCACTTATAACAGCAACTTTTAGTAGTGCAATTTCATCTTGTACAACAGGAATAATAGGTTTAATAAAAGCTATTAGCTTTGTAGGATTAGAACCATTTATCGGAGCATTAATGAGTTTATATGGTCCAGCTTTATTAATAGCTGGAGCTGTAGCTTTAATTACTACTACATTTTTATATTTATGGCAAACATCAGATGGTTTTAGACAATCATTAATTGATGGATGGAATGCTTTAGTAAGTGCATTAACACCATATTTCCAAGCTATCATGGGAGCCTTAAAATTAGTAGGAGATATATTAATAACTGTCTTAAAACCTATATTATTTATATTATGGGATGCTTGGTGCACTGTTATAGATAATATAGTAAGAGTAACAATGGCTCTATGGACAAACTGTATAGCTCCAGTTGTTCAATTCCTAGGTGAATGTCTTAAAAAAGTTATAGATGGATTAACCGAAATATGGCAAGCATGGAAACCTACAATAGAAAAAATAGGTGAAATACTTGTTGGTATATGGAATACTTGCTTAAAGCCAGTTGTAAATTGGTTAGGAGATACTTTTATAAAGGCATTTAAAAATATAGGGGATTATATAAAACCTATATTAGACAACTTAAAAACTATGTTTGGTGGATTAGTAGATTTTATAGTAGGAGTACTTACTGGAAATTGGAGAAAAGCATGGCAAGGTATTGTTGATATATTTAGAGGTATATTTAATGGACTTGAATCAATTGCTAAAAAACCACTAAATTATATTATTAAAGCTGTTAATAGCATGATTAAAGGATTAAATAAAATTAAACTTCCAGATTGGGTTCCAGGACTAGGCGGGAAGGGTATTAATATTCCAGAAATACCAATGTTGGCAAAGGGTGGTATAGTTGATAGTCCAACAATTGCAATGGTTGGTGAAGCAGGAAGAGAAGCTGTAATGCCACTTGAAAATAATACTGGTTGGATAACTGATTTAGCTAATAAGGTTGCTGAAAGATTACCTTCACAATCAAGTACTAATAATAACAATGACCAGCCTATTAATTTTACTATTCAGGTCGGGCAAACTAC
>NZ_JBCOAB010000063.1:0-15780 GCF_040227035.1 Clostridium sp. RTP31139st1_H3_RTP31139_211217 | reverse complement strand
GTATAAAGGTAAAATTTGTTTTAATTTTACTATTTTTAGTGTACAATAAATATAATGATTGATGAACAATTGTATTATTATTCGAGGTAGTTTGATTTTTTAACTACCAGACTAAATTAGTAATTTATGGAGGGTGAATGAATAAAGTATATTTAGATGTAACAGGGTTAGAAAATGGTTTATGTATATTTGTAGAAGATAAAGAGATTATTCCAGCAGGTACTACTGTTTATTATTTAAGTTTAAGTGAAAAAAATGAAAATTATCAACAATATGCTGATGAATATGATATACATTTTATTTTTGATGATAATATTCCTAAATTATCATTTTATACAGTTCCTCAAGTAGATGTTTTTGCAACAGATAGTGAAGGTGGATTAATTGGAACTGTTGGTTCAATAACAGATTTAGAAAGTAATTCACCAATATGCTATATAAATAAAAATAAAAAATGTTTTCTCATTGCAAATGATTTTAAGAATTTCTTAGAAAGAACTGATAACTGGAAAAATCATCTTGAACCATACAATGAAATTATATTTTATAGTTCAAAATTAAAAGCTGAAAAAGAATTAGAATTTATTAATTTAAAAGAATTGATTGA
Source organism: Clostridium sp. RTP31139st1_H3_RTP31139_211217 (assembly GCF_040227035.1). Taxonomy (NCBI): domain Bacteria; kingdom Bacillati; phylum Bacillota; class Clostridia; order Eubacteriales; family Clostridiaceae; genus Clostridium; species Clostridium sp. RTP31139st1_H3_RTP31139_211217. The sequence goes on along the minus strand of NZ_JBCOAB010000063.1, from coordinate 15,173 downwards.
GGAGTTTTAATCTATTATGTGATAAATTAAAGAATTAGATTTCAATAAGTAATATTAATTTAATAATTTATTTTGTAAAAGAAGTATCTTCTTTAATTTATGGCAAAGAAGTATTTTATATATACATGTTAATATGTGGGGAAAACCTTTGGAATTATATTGAAATTTATGTTAATATAGTATTAAATAAGCAAAGAATAGTTTTATTACACTGAATTGAGATTTAATAGTTAATTATTGGGGAGGGAATTTATGAAAAATATAAAATTGAAAAAAATAGTTTTAACATTTATGTTAAGCGGTACTTTTATATTAGCATTAGGAAATAATCATATTAGTAGTGCTTTAATTAATGAAAAAGGTGATAAATACTATATTATAGCATCATTACAAGGCTTTAATGATGAGAAAGGAATTGCTAAATGTAATTGTGGAATTTCATTTAAACAACATAAAGAAGACTTTGAATCACAATATAATAAAGCTTTTTCATCACAAAATACTAACAATATAATATGTGATTGTGGTGGTGTATTAAAAGAAAAACTATTAAATATAGGTGAATTAAATTATTCAAGCTCTAATGAGTGTATACATAATAAAAATGGGTGTGATTATTTATACAAAAAAAGAACCATAATATCATATACCTGCGAAAAATGTAATAGCTATTTTGAAGTTGATATTTATGATAACCAATTAGAATGTAATGGTATATAGTCAAACTATATAAGTATCAAATCGATTTGATGAATAATTTTAGTATATTACGATTCAAATAGGATGTCCATTTGGACATCCTATTATGTTATGCTAATTTCAACACTATTTTAAAACAAAGCCATAATATATAAATCCAAAATACAGAGTTTAAAATTGCTGCTATTCTTGGATAAATAATTATATTCTTTTTAAAAATCATTGTTGCCTTATCTACAAATAGCGAACCACAAACCAGTCCATATACTATAAATGCTACATAAAATGATGCTTTAGTTGTAGATACTCCATACACTGCAGTTAAATAATTTATTCCCCACAGGCCTGTAATTGTTGTAGTACATCCAACTAAGGTAAATAATACAAAAAAATTTCTCCAAGTTGCTTTTAATTTTAATACTTCTCTAATTGATTTAAATACATTAATCTTTATACTTTTAAGTTCTATTCCTTGTGGCTCAAAACCATATTCACGTGGAGAATTCTTAATATAAAACTTTATTATTATAGCTATTAAAACACAAATGCTACCCATTAAAATCACAGCTAGTCTCCATCCCATAAAACTTACTAAAATAGCTAATGGAAATGTTGCAATTACTCCCCCTAAATTTCCTATGAAAGATAACTTTCCAGATGCCTTCGTAAAATCATCTTTTTTAAACCATATAGTTTGAGCCTTTAAAACTGAAATAAATATAACTGATGTTCCAAGTCCAACTAATAATCTTCCTCCATAAGCTATTGTTACATTAGTTGCAATCCCTAATAAAATTGATCCTATTCCCGTTACCAATGCTCCATAATAACTTATTCTTTTATAACCTAAATAATCTAGTAATAACCCTGCAGGTATTTGCATAAATGCATATGTATAAAATGTAATTGAAGCAACATTTCCAAGTTCTGTTGCTGTTAATCCTAAATCTCTACTTAAATCTCCTGATATTACTCCAATAGCTCCTCTATGAAATAAAGACATCACAAATGAAATTGCCAATATACTCCATACTCTCCACTTATAAAAATTATAATTCACTTTTAACCTCCATATACTTCACTAATTTATATACTTTACTAATTTATATACTTTACAAATTTTATATTAATTTTATTAACAAATCAATTTTTGTAAAAAAATTCCCTATTTTCCATAACATAATGTTACAATAAATATATTAATATTTTTTTTATTAAGGAGATTATTTAATATGTATTCAAATTATATTTTCGATTTATATGGAACATTAGTAGATATTAATACAGATGAATCTAGCAAAGAGTTTTGGTACAAGCTTTCGTTATTCTATTCATTCAAAGGTGCTTTATATACGGCTGAAGAATTACAAACATCATATAATAATATGATAAAAACTAAATTACAAAGCTATACTAATACTAAATACCCTGACACACCACTTGAGCCTATTTTCAGTGAGTTATATAAACTTAAAGGAATTAATCCTTCTAAAGATCTTGTTATAGATACTGCTCATTTATTTAGAACATTATCAATAAAATATATTAAATTATATGATGGTGTAATTGAGCTATTAGAACTGCTAAAATCTAAAGGTAAAAATATTTATTTACTTTCTAATGCACAAAGAGTTTTTACTTTTTCAGAAATGAAAATGCTCGGAATTGAAAAATATTTTGATGACATTTTATTTTCTGCAGATTATGAAATATGTAAACCAGATATAAATTTTTACAATACATTAATAAAAAAGCATAACTTAGATATTAAAGATAGTATCATGATTGGAAATGATTATATTTGCGATATTGCTGGTGCAACTAATGCAGGACTTAATTCACTTTACCTACACTCTAATCTTTCACCTGAAATTAAAGGTCCTCTTACAAGCACCTATTCCATCATGAACATGGACATATCCAAAATATCCGAATTTATCATTGATAGTACGAAAAAATAAATATTAACTTGCATAAATTATATTAGTTTTATAACAATATATCTGGAAATAAAGAAAAAATAAATAGAATATATCCCAGGAATATTCTATTTATTTTTTTCCTATCATCATAAAGGCTCTTTACTTCTACATGCTTTCATTTGTAGTTATTACTTTATTACTTTCCTTAATATCTGGTACCTTCATCATAACAATACCACCTATAATAAATAAAATTATCAAACTTATTATTCCATTATTTGTTTTACCTGTTAATTGCGTAACTATCGCTACTAAGAATGGGCCTAATACTGCTGCAAATTTACCAAAAATACTATAAAACCCAAAATACTCTGCTGATTTCTCTTTTGGTACAAGCTTTGCAAAATATGATCTTGATATAGCTTGTATACCTCCTTGAGCTGACCCAACAAGCATTGCTAATATCCAAAAATCTAATACAGTTTTGATGAAGTATCCATAGCAGCAAATAAGAGCATAAGTTATTATTCCTGCCATTATTAGCTTTTTACCACCAAACTTTTCTGATAATTTTCCATAAATAATTGTAAATGGGAATGCAACAAATTGTGTTAGTAATAGTATTATTAGCAAGGAAATCATTGATATTCCTAAATCTGTACCATATGATGTTGCCATACTGATTATAGTATGAACACCATCTATATAGAAAAAGTATGCAATTAAAAATAACAATACTGCTTTATCCTTTTTTATATTCTTTAAAGTACTTCCTAAATCTTTAAATGAATTTTTTATAATATGACTTTGTTTTTCCACATAATATTTTTGATTAACATTCTTAACTAATGGTATTGTAAACACACCCCACCATATTGCTGTTATTAAAAATGTAATTTTACACGCCAATGTTAAACTCATATTAATTAAACCACTTTGAGATAACAAAACTACAACTATACAAAGTATAAAAGGAATAGTACTTCCTATATAACCCATACCATATCCCATAGATGATACATAATCCATCCTATCTTCTGTTGTAACATCAACTAAAAAAGCATCATAAAATACATTTGCACCACAAAATCCCACTGTACTTATTGTATAAATAACTAGTAAAGCAATTGGGTTATTTTCTGGTACAAAAACCAATAATACTGTTGCTATTAATCCAATGAAAAAAAATAAATTAAATAATTTCTTTTTATTTCCTTTATAATCAGCTATGTTACCCAATATTGGTGCAATCATCGCTACAATAAAGGTTGCTATTGATATAGTATAACCCCATAATGCTGTAGATGTTGCAGAACTCATACCACCTTGCTCTGCTACTAATTTAAAATAAATTGGTAATATTGTAGATGTAATTGTCATTGAATATGCCGAGTTTGCCCAGTCATATAAAATCCAGCTTTTTTCCTCTTTGTTTACCTTACTCATTCTCTTCCCCCTAAATATCTAATATTTTTTCTTCTGCCATACCATCTGCATCTTTTAAATCAATACCCAAAATTTTAGCAATTGTTGGTCCATGATTTATTAGTTTTCCATTTTCTAATACTATTCCACTTTTTATTCCTTTACCTGAAGCAATAAAAAATGTTTTATAATTATCTTTAGTAGGTAAATATCCATGTGCTGCCATTATTTTATGTTTTATCTTAAAAGACTTGTCCTGACTCAACTCTTCAATAGTTTTACCAAATAAATCATCTATAAAATAATAACCTTCTCTAGCTTCAACCATAAAAATAGCATCTCTATCTGCACCTAAATTACTTATTGAATCATTACTATAAATTTCTTCTATAGGACTATCTTTTTGATTTTTTAAATTATTTAATATTTCTTTTAATTTATTTATAATATCTTTATCATTTTTATTATTTAAATAAATATAACTACTACCATCACAACTTTTTGCTATAGCCTTATAACTTTTAACTTTATTATTTTTTACTTCTATAAGATTATTTTCCACTAATATTGAATTTAATCTAATTACACTGCTAACATCTATTTGACTATGATCTCCTAGAGCAATTATTGTTGAATCGTTATATATTCCAGAAATTTTTAATACTTCAACTATTTCTCCTAATCTATCATCATGTCGTTTCAATGCTTCAATGATTTGTTGACTTTTAACACCATACTTATGTTTTTGACTATCAACATCTACTAAATGAAGTAATAATAAATTAGGTTTTAATTCTCTAATTGTTTTCTTTGCAACTTCCATTGCAAAATTATCTAAATATGGTTGATCTATTCCGCTTCTTAAGTATCCAAATCTTTTATTCATACTTAACTGATAAAATATACTTCCTGCTAAAGCTGACTTTACTGCTTGATTATCATATTTTTTAGTACAGCATATCTCTGGCATATTATAAGTTATTTTACTTCTTGCAGTTACAGGCCATAAAATAGAACAAGTCTTCATCCCATTTTCCTCTGCTAAATCAAAAATCGTATCACCTTTGATATATTTTCTATACCAATACCAATCCGGATTATAACTTTTAAAATCTAAGATAGTATTATTTATGACCCCATGATTTTTAGGATACTTACCAGTCACTATCGTTGCATGCGCTGGATATGTTAAAGATGGATATATACTTTCCACATTTTTAATTAATGATCCCTCCTTTATTAATTTTGAGAAATTGGGCAGCTTACTTAAAAAATCCAAATCTTCTTTTGATACTGCATCAAAAGATATCACAATTACATGCTTCTTTTTCATTATGCCCTCCTAATATAACTCTACTTCATTATTGTTATATTTATTTTATTATAAAGTTAATTCTTTGTAAATTTTTTCCTTTTTTTGAATATTATTCTCACTTTTATTTTGTATATAAAAAGCAATCCCTAAAACCAATAATTAATTGATTCTAGGGATTATTAATTTAAAACTTATTATATTTTCTTCTATTGCATATTCTAATTTTAAATTATTATCTTCCGCTAGTTTATTACAGATATATAATCCTAAACCGGAGCTTGTTATTCCTTCCTTCTTCAGAACAATATCATTACTATGCTTAACAAATGGATCAAATAAATTATCTTTTATTTTTTCTGGTATCTCATAAATCTCATTAGATACTTCAGTGATACATTTATAATCATCTTCATAAACTTTTACTGTAATTTCTTTTCCTGCTGTATATTTAATAGCATTATCTATGAGATTTACTATTATCGTATTAATATCCTCTTTATTAGAAACTATATTTATATTTTTAATATCGACATTTAATTTAATCTGAGCTTTTATTATTCTAATATTCATATCAGATATTTTACTATTGATAAGATTTCCTAAATCAAACTCTTCTTTAACTATACTTCGCTTTACTTCTCCTCTTGATATTTCAAGAATATTTTTTACAAGAGAATTTAATTTATTGCTTTCTTTAATGATTCTGTCTAATGCTCTATCTCTAAACGCTTCTTCTATTTCACATATATCATTATCTATTAATAATTGAGTATATCCACTTATTGCAGTTATTGGCGTCTTAAGTTCATGTGTTGCATTATTAAAAAACTCTCTACTTTTATTTTGCTCATTAATAATAACTTTCATTTGATCCTTTATTTCATTTTTCATAAAATTAAAGTTATTTGCTAGTACTGCCACTTCATCTTTAGTTTCAATTTTAATATCTTCTAACTCTTCTCCTTTACCAAATCTTTCTATAGCTTCTGATAAATTATTTAATGGTTTAGTAAGATTACTAATCATTCCACCTATTACAATTATTAACATTATAAAAATTGCAAACTGCCCAATAAATATAGTCATTAATATTTTTGTATTTTGATTATACTCTTGAAAGTAATTTCGCTGAACAATAATATTACCATAATAGTTTTCTTCTATGTATATGGGATAATTAAATGTCGCAATATATGAATTTTTTTCCTTTGTTAACATAAGCAAAGATTTCTTATCTTCACTTTCTTCTAATATTAAATTTACTTTTTTCTCACTTAACAAATTTCCTCTGCTCTTTAATATTTCATCTTTCTCTAACACTATCGCTACATAATTTCCAAACATATTGTACAATCCATCAACTACATTCTTAGCTCCTGATTCTACTTCTAAATTACTTTCACTATTATCAATTTGAAGCATAGCAAAATTTCTTGCTATAAACTTTATATTATTCATATTATCTTGTATGGTGCTTTCTAACTTATTATTAATTATAAAAAATATATACACACTAAGAAAAACATTTAATATCCCAACTATTACTATAGACCCTAATGTAACTTTTCCTCTAATAGTATTAAACATTTCATTTACCTCATAACATATCCAACACCAAATACAGTCTCTATTACAGTGCTATTTTTTTCCTCTCCAAGTTTTGCTCTAACTCTCCTAATATGAACATCAACAGTCCTTAAATCACCCTCATATTCCTCTCCCCAAACTCTATCTAATAAATCTTCTCTTGAAAATACTATATTTTTATTTCTATACAAAAAGCTTAGCAAATCAAACTCTTTTTTCTTTAATTCAATTTCTATTCCATCTTTATAAACTTTTCTATCACTTAAACTTATAAATAAACCTTTATCTAATATTTCCTGGGTAATATTAGACATAATATTACTATTTTTATTAACTCTTCTAAAAATACTTTTTATTCTTGCTGTTACTTCTCTTATTTCAAATGGTTTTGTTATATAATCATCTGCTCCTATTTCAATACCAAGAATCTTATCTATAACATCATTTCTTGCTGTTAACATTATTATAAAAGCTTTATCACAAATTTCTCTGCAAACCTGAAATCCATCTTTGTCTGGAAGCATAATATCCAAAAGAACTAAATCCGGTTTAAAAGTATGTACCATTTCAATAGCATCTTCTCCTTTATATACCCCTCTAACTTCATAACCTTCTTTTCTTAAGGCAAAGGTTAATATATCATTAATTGAAATTTCATCTTCTACAACCAATATTTTTTGATTTTCCATCTTGTCCCCTTATTCTTATTAATACATTCTAAAGTTTTACATATTAAGAATTATATCACATATACTACTTATTCTATATTTAATTTATAAATCTCATACTTAGATTCATATTCATTTCTATAATAATTAATCATTGTCTTTTCATCCTCATCCATAATCGCATAAAAACTACTCCCACTTTCTACTTCATACATATATTCCACAATATTATTTTTTACCCTACATAAGTAACTTTTTCCTTCCATAGAATTGTAATCACTTCTATTTATAATTAAGTATTTATCTGAATTTAAATTTGAAATAAAATAACTTATATTATTTTTATCTTTTTCAAATACGTTAATTTCTTTACTATCTAAATTAAATAAAACATGTTCTATTTCTTCTGCATTAAAATTGCCATACTCATCAATTTCATTTGGAATATATGTTTCTAAAATAATACTATTATCTAAAACTTTAGAATCCCAAACTCTAATCAATCTATTATCATAGTCAAATTTATAATATAGTTTTATATCATAAATATCATTATCAATATTTATTTCATATATTTCATTCTGAAAATAACCTCCAATTGCATAAAATTTATTATTCTTTTTACTATAAAATACATCTGCAATTACAGGAAATTCTAATGCACTTAATTCGCCTCCATAAATTATTGATTTCTTATTTTCTAAATCAAATAGAACCATTAAACTTTGTACATTATCATATGAACTATAATCAATTTTATCGTAATACCATCCAGAGTTATCATTTCCAGTTTCTTCATCCTCTGAACCACCATTTGTAATTACTCTATAACCATAATTATTATTTTCTTCTATTACATTATAGCTACCTGAAGACATCATGCCTTGATTATCTTCATTCGTTAAAAATTCAATATTTATATTTCCATTTTCATCTTTAACTGGAGTAGCCACTTTAATTTCTTCTTTCTTTGTAATATTTATTTCTGGCAATTTCATTCTTTCTCCAGTAGCATTGTCTACCATATAATAATTATCATCTTTTTTCCCACCCCAGCCGATAGCAACTCTATTTTTATAACTCATATCTATATATTCTTCATACCCTGATATTTTACTTACTTTTACTAAGCCTTCCTCCTCAGAATAATATGAATTATACATCTCTTCGTCAGTCCAATTATCTGATAATTTCACTATTACTCCATATATCTTATCTTCATAAATAAATCCAGGTTCAAAAGTGTACCCTTCTTCTAAGGGTATATTTAATTCTTCCTTTGTTATCTTTTGGGAATTTCTAATTTCATCCATTAATACATTATCATTTACTACTATTGTCTTATCTTTTTCTGAACACCCAGTAAAAGTAAATATAATAGTTAAAAAAAATATATATTTTCTCATATTATTCACCTCTTTAAGAAATTTATATTAGATTATCGTTGTAACATTCCAAGCACTTCTAATGCTTTACTTTATACTTAAATTATAGTTCCTACTTTTTACATACTATAGTTTACTTATTGCTAAATTGTTACGTATCAAAAATATTTTATATTCAATATCAAAAAGAGCACTGTATTTACAGTGCTCTCCTTAAGAACGCAAACTTAAATATTTCAAATTTGCTTATAACTTTTATTACTTAAACTAAATGTACTACATATTACTTGAACCTTGTTACTAAATAAGTTTACTTCCTTCTTTATCTTGAGTAAGCTTTCCAGCCTTCATAAGACCACCTAAAGCCATCTTAAAGTAATTCTTACTAGTTCCAAAAGTTGCTCTTATATCTTCTGGATTAGATTTATCATTAAACTCCATAAATCCACCATTCTTTCTCATATATGCAACTATCTTTTCTTGAAGTTCATCTCTTTCACTTAATCTAGTCTTTCTTGGAGTTAATCCAATTACTCCATCTTCATAAAGTCTTTTAACTCTTAATTTCATTTCATATCCAGGATGCACTTCATCATAATACTCATTAGGTAAAACTAATCCTCTATACTTAGCATCAATTGCAACATTTAAAGTTCCTGATGGAGTCTTTGAAAATACCATTGCAGTAACTTCATCTCCAACTTTAAATGTTCCTTCTTCTGCAACATCAATATAAGGTTCAACTTCTGTTGTAGCTGCAAGTCTTCCTGTTTTATCTACATATATGTAAAATAAATATTTTTTTCCTGTATGTAATTTATATCTTTGCTCTTTTAAAGGCACAAATATATCTCTGTCTAATCCAAAATCAACAAATGCACCAAATTCCCCTTGATGTACTACTTTTAAGTATGCTACATCTCCTACTATTGCTAAAGGCTTTTTAAAAGTAGCTATTGGTCTATCTTTAGAATCTCTATATATAAATACAGTAACTTCTTTACCAACTTCTACCCCCATTCCTTCTGCTAAAGACTTTGGAAGCAAAACATCTTCTCTGCTTTGTTTATCCATTAAATAAAAACCAAAGTCCTTTTCTCTATCTACTATTAACGTATTGTATTCACCTATTCTTAACATATGTCCTCCTATTTTTTATATTTTTTACTTAAGCTAACATAATTATCAGCAGAACGTTGTATACTTTCAATTTCTGCTTCTGTTAGTTGCCTTATAACCTTTGCTGGATTTCCTAAGATAAGAACACCTTCTGGAAACTCTTTTCCTTGAGTAACTAAACTCCCTGCTCCTATAATAGTATTCTTTCCAATTTTAGCATTATTTAATATTATTGACCCCATTCCTACAAGTACATTATCACTTATACTACATCCATGAATAATTGTTCCATGACCTATTGTTACATTCTTTCCTATAATACATGGAGAATTAATGTCTACATGCACTACTGAATTTTCTTGAATATTAGTATTTTCACCAATAATGATATTATTCATATCACCTCTAAGTCTAGTACCAAACCATATATTTACGTTTTCTTCAACATTAACTTTTCCTATTATATCAACACTTTCAGAAATGTATGTATTTTTATTTATTCTAGGAGTAACTCCCTCAAAATCCATAATCATATTATTCAAACTCCCTTATCTTTGAAATTCACCATAAAGTTTCACTTTATTTTATCACCCTTTATAATTATTGTCATTATTTTAATGTGTTTAATACTATATATAAGTAAGTAATAATTTTTGAGGCGAATTTGTGGGTAAAAGTAAACATAAAAACAAAGTAAGTTTTGATCAAAATAAATTAAAATATTATTATGGTATTCCTCACTGTCATTCAAGCTATTCAACTGGGAAGGGTACACCATTAGATTTATATCAATTTGCAATCAAATGTAAATTAGACTTTTTATTTGTAACTGACCATAATGATTTTTTATCAAATAAAACTTCCGTAAAGGATAGCACTTTAACGAGATGGAACGCTACAAATTACTATGCTAATAAAATAAAAAAAAGCGAAGATGATTTTCTGCCTATTGTTGGGTTTGAATGTAAAACCATTCCTTATGGTGATTTTAATATAATAAACCCTTCTAATTACTTTACAGGTAGTATAAAAGACCTAAGACTATTAACTTTATGGATGTTAAATAACAATCAAGCTTTTATAATAATCAATCATCCACATAAAGAAGTTGGAAAACTTCGATATAGTGAATTCTTTAATAAAATAATAACATCTATAGAAGTGTATAATGGTAATCCCGCAAGTAAATATACAAAACATGAAAAATACTATTACCAATTACTTGATTATGGTTGGAAATTAGGTGCTATTAACGGGCAAGATAATCATAGAATTAATTTTGATCAAGCAGATTATCTTACAGCATATATTGCAAATGATTTATCAAAGAATTCATTAATTGATGCTTTTAGAAGCCATAGAACATATTCTACTGAATCAAGATTTTTAAAACTTCATTTCACAATTGATGAAACATTTATGGGTGAAACAATCTCAATATATTCACCTAAAATAAAGTTTTCTATTTTTACTGAAGATATTCGATATAAAATTAAAGAAATACAAATTCTTTCAAACGGAGGTACTATAATAAAAAAAGTAGATGATATAAATTTAAATAGTATAAAATATATTTATGAACACCAAAACTCTCCAAAAGAAACTTGGTATGTAATAAAAGTCTTACAAGAAGACAATAAAACTGCTGTAAGCTCACCTATCTTTATTAATCATTTAAATGTTAATCACATTTAAAAATAATAAAAGCGCCTTTAAATGGCGCTTTTATTATTTTTTATTATTTGTGTTATTTTGTGCATTATTCAAATGCTTAACTCTATTTGGCTTAGCTTTTGGTCTTATTTCTATCTTTTTCTCTTTTTGCTTTGGTCCACCAGTTGTAACAATATCCATAAACCATAAAAAGAAAGTAACTGTTAATATTGTTAATAAAAATGATACCCATACAATATTTTTACCTAAAATAGCAGGCATAAATATTTGTAAAATAAATAATACTATTGCAATTCCTAGTGGTATATATTTATTTATTCTAACTTTAGAAAATACATATTTTCTACCTAAAAACATTACACCAAATACTATAGCTAATAAAACTAAAAAATATAATAGTGTTCCTAAAAAATTCGCCATTAATCGTTCTCCTTCCTATTATCTTTCTACTATATATATTACTGTCAAATTTACATATTTTCAAGACGCTTTTATTTCCATATATTGATAATTTATTAATGTTATTATTCTTTTTTATAATAATATTACTTTAATGCTTCATTTTTTATGTAAAATTTGATAAAATATATTAAAGATATTATAAATTTATTAAAGGGGTGTTATTATGGGTTTAAGCCAAGCCTATCAACTTGATGATTTAGATCTTCAAATTTTAGATATATTAATAAAAGATTGTAGAACGCCATATTTAGAAATCGCTAGATTATGTCATGTAAGTGGTGGAACTATTCACGTTCGTATGAAAAAAATGGAGGAGCTTGGAATAATAAAAGGTACAAAAATACTTTTAAATCTTCCTAAGCTTGGATATGATGTTTGCTGCTTTGTTGGTATTTACATCGATAAAACATCATCATTCTCTGAAGTTTTTGACGAAATGTCTAAAATTAAGGAAGTTGTAGAATTACATTTAACAACAGGAGATTATTCTGTATTTGCTAAAGTTATTTGTAAAAATATAAGCGATCTTCAAGACATATTATTAAATAAGATAAATGTAATTTCAGGAATTCAAAGAACTGATACTATAATTTCCTTAAATCAACCTATTGATAGAAATATTTCTATTTAATAAAACGGAATAATATTTTAAAGTAATACAGTCTTCTCATGAATATATATGACTCTTTTGGAAAAGATAAGTATGTTATCAAAACTAAAGGAGTTGTTTTTTTATGAAAATTTTAGATACTATAGTACTTTGTCTGGTTATCATTGGTTCTGTTAACTGGGGATTAATAGGCTTCTTCCAATTTGATCTTGTAGCAGCAATCTTTGGTGATATGACTATGTTTAGTAGAATAATCTATGCGATAATAGGTATCTGTGGATTATATGCTATTTCATTTTTTGCTAAAGATAGGTTTATAAAAAAATAAGTTAGTTAATATGTATAATAAAAAATAACTGGATTATATTCAAAAATTAATATAATCCAGTTATTTTTTCACCATTATATGCTGATTAACAATTTGTTATAACTCTTTAATTATTTCAAATAAATCTAGAGCTGCCTTTCTTGGTCCTTGTTGCTCTTTTCCTTTAATACCTAAGCAAGTTTTTATTTGTCCGACTTTTACATTTCCATTAAACATAGTATTAAAATACTTCTCTATCAATATGTCTGTTTCTTCTTGCTTTTGTGCTGGTCCAAATGGATTTGCGAAATAACTTTGTACCAGCCCTTCTTCAGTTGTAGTTCCTTTGGCCATTCTTGGTCCTGTTTTAAATAGTTTTTTTGCATCTTCTACATTATCAAAATAATCTATAGATTTTTCTCCTTCTGAAACATCAGTAAAATTATTAGCATATAATAATACATCAATTTTATATCCTTTTACTATTTCACTATAAGGTGAAACTGGCATTACTAACCTTGCATTAATCTTATCCGGATTCATAAATATACTTCTATCTATTTCTCTAAATGCATATCCTTGAGCTAAATCATCTAATCTAACAAAAGCTCCTATTTCTGTACCATAGCCATAAACCTCACCATTAATTTCCTTAAATGTTCCCATATCATCAAAAATTACAGTCATATTACTTATATACTCTTCACTCATTGTTCTAAATGCTTCAAGGCTTTCAGATTTACCTGCCCCACTATCCCCCATAATCACAACATTTGCATGTTTTCCATTTTTCATTTGTATATTAACCATAGCTCCATGTATAGGTAAATTTCCTCTTTTAATCATTATTAAATTATGCAATGTCAAAATCATTTTTTTCATATATCCAAAATAATCTATTTCTTCTGAATAATTAACATAACCTAGCATAATATTATTTTCATCATCATCATAAAAAACAGTTTTTAATTCTTCTCCATCATTTATACCAAATACATATATAATATCTGGTCTTCTACCCCTACATTCTTCCTTAGTCGCTACTTCAAATAAATTACACAATGTAATTCCATGATTCATATAATCTCTATGAAAATAAACATAAGCTATTAATTCACCTACTTTAATAGGACAACAGAACCAATGATCCTTATTTATATGTGTATACTTTAATGGATTTTCTTGTACTTCTGTAAACATTCCATTTCTAGTATTTTTCTTTGGATAAGTAATAAATGGTGGTTCTAGTAAAATGCAATCAATAAAATTTATATCCTCTAAAATTTCATATCCTCTTGGGATTGGCCATAGTAACTTATTAATCATAATGCTACAATTTCCACCAGCCGTAAGTTGTCTAAATACTAAAGGATATCTACCTAATACATTTTGCTCAATTTTTCTGTAAAACTTTAATATTAGCTTTTCAAAAGATGAATTTGCTTCGGTAAAGTTCATAGCAGCAAGTCCTTGACTAATTTTATCATTTTGTATTATCGTATATCTTTCTAATCTTCTCCAAAATAAATAAAAATCTTCAATTACCTTAATGAAATCTTCTTTACTTCCTAATAGCCCCTCATATTTAGGATTAAACTCCACTATCTCCTTTACATCCATTATTGTTAACCATTTAAACACTTGAGTCATATCTTCTCTTAATCTTGATAAATCAGTAGTATTTAATGAGCTTACTAAATATCTGTATGATAATGTTCTTTTCTTTTCTGCTTTTTTTAGATAAACACTTAAAACTCTTCTAAAGCCTTCACTCTCTAATAAGCTTTCAAAATTATTACAATATCTAGCCGAAAAATTCATCAATACTTTATCATTGCTTATTGAAAATTCTTTTTTCATATTTCTCCCCCTAATTATTTTTTTCGATCTGTTAAGTTATATGAACATTGCTCTTCTCAGCCCAAGGAAATACAATAAGTTTGCGAGACTAAATAATACCCCCTTTGAAAAGGAGAGAAGAACAATGAGCAAAACTAATA
>NZ_JBCOAB010000062.1:0-16777 GCF_040227035.1 Clostridium sp. RTP31139st1_H3_RTP31139_211217 | reverse complement strand
TAGGCTTATAGAGTCTGGGATTTATTTTTTTTTTGCAAAAGGGGCCTCGCACTAATTATTTAGTGCGACAGCCCCTTGGCTGGATATACTGAATCTTATGCACCTATGGGAGATTTATATTTAAAATTTAATTATAATGATAAAAATTATAAAAGCTATAGAAGAGAACTAGATTTAAGTAATGCCAAAGCAACAATAAGTTATGAAATAAATAATATTAATTATAAAAGAGAAGTATTTATTTCAGCGCCAGATAATGCAATGATAATTAAGATAAGTGCTGATAAAGAAAAGAGCATAAGCTTTTCAGCAACATTAAGAAGTTTATTAAAAAGTAAAGTAAATGGACTAAATCAAGATACTATTATATTAAAGGGAGTAACACCTATATGCGCATTACCTAGCTATGTAAATGAAGAAGAGTCAATAATTTATGATGAAGAGGGTAAGCTTGGAATGAGATTTCAAGTTTACTTAAAGGCAAGAGTTACAGAGGGAAATGTTAATGTAACAAATGGTCTTCTTAATATAAAAGAAGCAAGTAGTGTTACATTAGTACTAGTTGCAAATACAAGCTTTAATGGATTTGATAAAGAACCAGGTACAGAAGGTAAGGATGAAGAACTTTTATGCAAAAGTCAGTTAAAATCTTTAGAAGATAAATCTTATGAAGAAATAGAAAGTAACCATATTGATGATTATAGAAAGCTTTTTAATAGGGTTGAATTTTGTTTAGGCAATGATGACTATAGTTACTTACCAACGAATGAAAGGTTAGAAAGACTTAAAAATAATAAAGAGGACTTAGGATTAATAAGTTTATATTTTCAATATGGAAGATATCTTTTAATAAGTTCATCAAGAGAAGGAAGTCAACCAGTAAACTTACAAGGAATTTGGAATGAAGACTTAAGACCAGCTTGGAGTAGCAATTATACAGTAAATATTAATACAGAAATGAATTACTGGGGAGCAGAAACTTGTAATTTATCAGAATGTCATAATCCGCTTTTTAATATGTTAAAAGATTTAAGTGTTACTGGAGCGAGTACTGCAAAAACAATGTTTAATTGTAATGGATGGACTACAAATCATAATGTTGATTTATGGAGATATTCAAGTACAGTACAGGGAAGTAGTGAATGGGGATTTTGGCCTATGGGTGGAGCTTGGATGTGTCAACATCTTTGGGAACACTATGATTTTACAAGAGATAAAAACTTCTTAAAAAATGAAGCCTATCCAATAATGAAGGGTGCAGCTATATTCTTATTAGATTACTTAATTGAAGATAAGGATGGAAACTTAGTAACATGTCCTTCAACATCACCTGAAAATAATTTCTTAGATAATGAAGGAAGAAAATGTTGTGCAAGTATGATGTCTACAATGGATATATCTATAATTAGAGATTTATTTAACAATTGTATAGCTGCTATTAATGTATTAAAAGTAGATAATGAATTTAAAGAAGAACTACAAAAAGCACTTGGAAGATTACCTAAATATAAAGTAAATAAATTTGGAGCAGTTCAAGAATGGTATAAGGATTTTGATGAATATGAGCCAGGCCATAGGCATATGTCACATTTATTTGCACTTTATCCAGGTAGAGAAATTTCAGAAAAAAATAATTTTGAATTACTTGAAGCTAGTAAAAAAACACTAGAACGAAGATTGAATCAAGGGGGAGGACATACTGGTTGGAGTTGTGCATGGATAATTAATTTTTATGCGAGATTAAAAGAAGCTGAATTAGCAAATAAGTATTTACATGTATTATTAAAGAATCTAACATTTATGAATTTATTTTGTGTTCATCCCCCATTTCAAATTGATGGGAATTTTGGAGGAACAGCAGGGATAGCAGAAATGCTTATTCAAAGTCATACAGGTATTATAGAAATATTACCTGCTATTCCAAAGGCGTGGAGGTGTGGATATATAAAAGGGCTTAAGGCTAGAGGAGGATTTGTTATAGATTTTAAATGGGATAATAATGAGATAACAAAACTTTCTATAACATCAAAAGTTGGAGGGAAATGTAAAATAAAGTTTGGTAAAAAATATATTGGAACAATGATTAATGAGAGCATTGAAATAGATACTATAGCAGGTAAGAAATATAGATTATAATTAATGCTTAGCATAGTAGTAAAGGCAGAGCTCATAAAAATGATACTCTGCCTTTAGCTATATGTTTAAGAAAAGTGGGATTACATGTGATTATTAAAGTATTATCTATTTATAGTTTACTATACTAGAGTAATAAAAAATACTGCAATAATTCTATCAATAATACTAGTAATATTAGTGATAAAAATTAATAAGAGTATTATAAATTCAATATTGTATACAATTACAAAGAAAAATGTGGTATATTGTATTTATAGGTAAAAATGTAATTTAAGTGGGTATTTGAGAAATGAGAATAATAGAAAATGTAATAAATAATATGAAAATAAGGAGTAAGTTAATTATTTCTTATTTGTTAATAGTAATAGTAACTGTAGTAATTATTGGTGGATACCTAACATCTCGAATGAATAATATAGTAGTACAAAATGCAATTAGTGAGGGGAGATATAATAATAAAACTATTAAAAGTAGAATGGAGGAATCATTAAAATTAGCAATCAATACTTCAGATATGATTTACCAAGATGATAATATTCATGCGTTAGTTACAGAAAATTACAATAATTATGGAGATGTAGTAACAGCATATTCTAGTTTTAATGTATTAAATGATTATTTAGTATACTATAACGATTTTAATAGCATAAAGCTTTATGTAGATAATGAAACACTATTAAATGGGTCTAATATTATAAAAGTTGATGATGAAATAAGAGAAAGTGAATGGTATAAAAATGCAATTGATGGAAAAGGAATAATAACTTGGCTATATAAAAAGGATGAAACGACTAAGAATTATAATTTATCACTTGTAAGATCTATTAATTCAGATTCAAGAGGAAATATAGGAGTTTTGGTGATAAGTGTTAATATTGGTAAGTTAGGCGATATAGTTAGAGATGAAAGATATCGCTCTTCTATATTATTAGATGGACGAGTTGTATATTCAAATTCTTTACCAATAGGTGAGATGGCAGATTTAGGTAAAAGTGAAGCAGAAGCAAGTTATTATTATGATGTAAAAGAAGAGTTTAATGAAGATGGAGATCATTCAATTTTAAATACGTTTAAAATTGATAAATCATTTAATAATACATTTCAAGTTTTAGTAGAGGTGCCAGTTGATTTAATAACTTTAGAATCCAAAAATGTTATTACAAAAAGTATTATTATAATTGCTTTAGCAATTTTCTGCTCATTAATTGTTATATTGTATTTTTCTAAAAATTTTGCGGATAGAATTAATGTATTAAGAAATGAAATGCATAAGGTTGTTAAAGGAAATTTCAATATTAAAAAGAGTATTAGTGGAAATGATGAAATTTCAGAAGTTTATGATGATTTATATTTTATGATGGAAAGTATAAATAAATTAATTGATGAGGTATACGTTAGGAAAATTCAGCAGGAAAAATTGATGGTTAAACAAAAAGAGGCTGAGTTTAAAATGCTAGCAAGTCAAATTAATCCTCATTTTCTATATAATACCTTAGAAACTATTAGAATGAGAGCATTTTGTAATGGTGATAGAGAACTTGCGGGAATAGTTAAAAAACTTGGGAAAATAATGAGAAGAAATTTGGAGGTAAGCAATGAAAGTGTTTCCTTTGAATCAGAAATAGAATTAGTGAAAAATTATTTAGAAATACAAGAGTTAAGATTTAAGGGAAAGGTTGAGCATGAATTTAATATTGAAGTAGAATCGAAAAAATATAAGATATTACCACTGTTATTACAGCCAATTGTAGAAAATGCTTTTGTACATGGGTTAGAAGGAACAAAAGAAAAGGGGAAAATAACTGTAAGTGCCTTTGAGGATTTGGGTTATCTAATAGTTGAAATATCTGATAATGGATGTGGAATGACAAGAGAGAGGCTAGAGTTTATCAATGAAAATCTAGGTAAAACTAACAAAAAAGAAAATGGACATCAAAGTATTGGAATGGGAAATATAAATGAAAGAATTAAAATTTTTTATGGTGAAAAATATGGTATACACGTATTTAGCGAGTTGAATATTGGGACAAAGGTTGTATTAATATTACCAGCTATTGAGGGGGAAGAGAATAAATGTTAAAAGTTTTAATTGCAGATGATGAACCATATGTAAGAGAGGGGATTAAGAATATAGTTCCATGGGAAGAAGTTGGATTTTATGTTTGTGGTGAAGGTAGTGATGGAGATGATACATATAATAAAATATGTAAGCTAGATCCAGACTTAGTTTTAATAGATATTAAAATGCCCGGAAAGATTGGATTAGATGTAATTAAAGAAAGTATAGATAATGGATTTAAAGGTAAATTTGTAATTATTAGTGGTTATTCTGATTTTGAATATGCAAAGGTTGCAATTAAGTATGGAGTAAAGTCCTATTTATTAAAGCCTATAGATGAAGATGAGCTATATGATATAGCTGTTAATTTAAGAAATGAAATAGAAGAGGAAAAAAATAAATTAAGAAATATTGAAAAACAAAAAGACTACGTTAAAGAATATTCACTATCTCAACTTATGTTAGGAAAAAAGGTAGAGGATTATGAAGAACTTACAAATTCTTTAGATTACTCAAGTTATTCTGTAGCTTTGATATTAAATTATGATGAGAAAACAAAAAATGAAAATTTAATTGAACTTGAAAGTTGTATAAAACAAAAGTTAAGTAATTTAAATGGCATTGAGGTTTGTAAGGTTAAAGATAAGGTTGCAATATTATTTTGTGATGTTAATAGTAATCATTCATTTAATATATTAAATAGTATAAATAAAGAAATTAATAAGTGTTTAAAAGGAAGAATATTTGTAACAGTAGGACAAGAGGTTAGTAGCATAGATGATATTTTATTATCTTATAATACTGCTAATGAATTAATGAAATCTAGATTTTTATTTTTAAATGAGGAAATTTTAACTACTGAGAGAATAAGAGAAATTAGTAAAAAAAGATTTTTACTTGAAGAGATGGATATTATAAATAAAATTTGTACTTATGTTGAAATTGGAGAATGTGGAAAGATTAAAGAATTGTTAAAAGGTTTGGCAGAACTTATTCAATCTAAGTTTTATACTGAAGATGAAATTAAAGTGTTAGTTACTAAAAATTGTTTAGAGTTTTATGATAAAATTAAAAGCGATTATGAAATAGATAAAAATTTAATTTTAGATAATGAGGTAATAATAAAGGAGATTTATAGTACTGAAAGTTTAAAAGAAATTATAGATATTTTAGAAAAAAGATTGATTAATGTTTCAAAGGTTATTTCTCTTAATTCTTCAGATAAGTCTATAAAGCGAATAGTTAAATATATTGAAAAGAATTATTATACGGATTTAAAATTAGAACTTTTGGCAGAAATATTTAATTATAATAGTGCATATTTAGGAAAGGTATTTAAAGGTCATACTGGTATGAGTTTTAATACTTATTTAGATAATATAAGAATAGAACAAGCTAAGAAATTACTTATGGAAGATAACATAAAAGTATATCAAGTTTGTGAAAAGGTTGGATATAAAAATATAGATTATTTCCATAGTAAATTTAAAAAATATGTAGGAGTAAGTCCTTTAAATTATAAGAAGCAGATTGAATTAGGAAAATTTAAAGAATTGGTTTAGAAAATAAATGGTAAGGTTTAGTTTATACCTTACCATTTATTTTTGTTTTTTTATAAAGGTTAAAATGAATTGTTAATCATTTGTTTAATTATATTTTAAGTTTCATTTATAAGATATATTCTTTCAAGATTTATTAATGAATTTCTTTTTTTGAAAATCTATTGCATGTAATAAAATAAGAAAGAAGTAATACTGTAATTGTAATTAATATTCCTAAAATAGTTAACAGTGTAGGGTTAAAAGTTATATTAATTTCAGCTAATATTTCTAGCAAAGAAGTAGAAAATACTATTGGAGCAATAGCAATAAACATTAGAACATATCTTCCATTTTCAAAGCCTAGTAAAAGAGTAGCAGGCATTAATATCGCTGTGAAAAATATACCTATACCCATAGTAACTAAAGGAATAACATATATAGGCATAGAAGAAACTAAATCATTTGTTCCTAATATATTTACAATTACAGATAGAATTGTAGATATTATTACCGCAATAACTGTGTTTAATAAGCAGTATATATATTTGGAAAAAATATATTCATTTGTCTTAACAGGTAACGAATATATTAAATAATTCATTTTGCTTCTTTCTTCATAAAAAGTAATTGTATAGGTAGCCATCATTAAATACATGGCACCGGCAAAAATAATCATAGTTGGTTGAACAGCAGCAAAAAATATTCCAAGTGCTAATATAATAAGTAAATTTTTCTTTATGGCTAGTAATGAATTAAATTGAAGTTTTACTAAATTACTAATATTATTCATAAATTACTCCCTCCTAGTGTAATATAATAAAATATCTTCAAGAGTACATTTTTCATAAATTGCCTCATCACCAAAAAGTTCATAAGCTTTTTTTCTATCAGATATTAAACCTTCAAATCCAAAGGCGTATTCTTTTAATGAAATAAATTCATTCTTAATACTATTATCAATTAAATCTTTTTTGCTTTTTACAAGTGTATGATTATCTAAAATTTCATCCTTTTCACCTTTAAGAAGTATTTTTCCATTGTATATCATAACTATATAATCAGCAGATTTATCTAAATCTGTAGTTATATGAGTAGAGTAAAATACAGTCATATTATCCATTTCCATGTGGTCTTGCATAAGGTCTAAAAATTCATTTCTTATTATAGGATCTAAACTAGAGGTTGGTTCATCCATTATTAATAGTTTTGGATGATGAGATAAAGCCATTATAAGTTCAAATTGCTTTTTTTGTCCCTTAGATAAATCTTTATATTTCTTAGATTCATCTATTTTAAATTTATTTATATATTTTTTATATAACTCTTCATCCCAGTTAGAATAAAATTTAGATATTATTTTATGAAGATTAACTAATTTGCTTTCTTCTAAGAATCCAGATTCATCACCAACATAAGCAATATTTTCTTTTGTTTTAGTATCTTTATTGATATGGGAATTTAGTATTTTTATTTCGCCAGAATCAGGCTTAATCATTCCAAGTAAAGATTTAATTGTAGTAGTTTTACCAGAGCCATTTGGACCAATAAATCCAGTAATATATCCTTCTGGTATTTCAAGGTTATCTATAGTTAAAGAAAAATTCTTATAATTTTTTTGTAAATTACGAATTTCAATAGAATTCATATTTATACCTCCTCATAAATACTTTTTAAAATTTCAATACATTCATCAAGTGTTACCCCTAGAGCTTTAGCACATATTATGACAGCCTCAAGTTTATCTTCCATTTCAGCCATGGCAGCTTCTCTTAACCTTTCAGAATTTGAACCGGAAACAAAAGTTCCTTTTCCAATAACTGTTTCAATAAAGCCTTCTTTTTCTAGTTCTTCATAAGCTCTTTTAGAGGTTATAATACTTACTTTAAGCTCTTTTGCTAATGATCTTATTGATGGAAGTGGATCTCCAGGTTTCAAATTTCCATTTAATATTTGATTTTTTATTTGAGTTTCTATTTGCTCATAAAGTGCAACTGGTGATGAATTGCTAATTAATATATCCAAGTGTTCACCTCCGTGTATAAGTGTATATATATATTATATACACATAATATCAATTTGATGATTAATAGTCAATATGCTTTTAGAAAAAGATTATAAAATTAAAAGAGATTATTTTACTAAATAATTAATAAAATAATCTCTTAACTTTAAGTACCTTAGAATATATAAATTATGAAAAGGTTATATAGTTTAGTCATCACTGCAAACGCAAATTGAGTTTTGCAGCTCTATATATTCCTCTTTACTTAATGATTTAATATATTTATCAAAATGATCATCAGAACAAAAATAACCTATTTTATTTTCTATAAAACTTTTATCTAAATTTTTTTTGCAATATAAACAGCGTTTCATTTTATTTACCTCCAATATATGTTAGTGTGAAAAATTTAATTATATATTATTTGAATTTATGATTAAATAATGAAATATTTTTTCCAATGATTATGCATTTAGAATTAGCACCATGACCAATTTCTTCTGTCTTAGCAATTGGTAAATCAGGATTATCTATTATGCTTAGTACTAATTCTTCAATAGTAGGAGTTATATTATTTTCTTGCATTTTACTAAAGGTACCTAGTATTAGCCCTTGAATTTTATCAAAAACTCCCATTTGCTTAAGTTGATTTAAAAAGGCAGACATAAGTCCAGCTTCGCCACCCATACTTTCTAAAAGTAAAACCTTATCTGTAAAGTCAGGTATATATTTAGTACCCGCTAACTTTAAAAGACAACGAATATTTCCGCCAACAACAGTTCCTTCTATTTTTGAACCTTGAATAAATTTATAAGAAAACTTAAATAAATCATCTTCATTATTAAGTAAGCTATTAGTGAAGTTAGAAATTTGATTTTCACTATCTGAAGATATAAGATTTCTTATTTGATAAAGATAAACAGGGTTATTACTTTGAGAATAAATAGCATTTAAAACCGTAGTTAAATCACTATAACCAAAGAAAGGTTTAGGATTTTTAGATATGTAATCATAATCTAAATAATCTAAAACTTCGTTTGCAAGGTCACCACCAGAGATATCAAAGATAGCTTTTATTTCATTATTTCTATATAAATCCATAAAGGCTTTTCCCTTATCTTTAGCAGCACCATTAAATGGAGATGTAGTTTCATATATGTAGTTACTACAAATAGGATTTAAGCTTAACTTTTTTAAGAGTTCTAATAAATTATCAATTTTGAATTTATTAGCTATAGGTTGACCATTTGAACAAGCAACTATAGCAATTTTGTCATTTTTATTTAATATAGACATAATTTTTCCTCCATTATAAGAATTAATTTATATTATAGTAGCACTAGAAAGTGGAAACTTCAATTAAATTAAATGATTATAAATTAGTGTATATATGAAGTGCGGAATTAATGAGCTTTGCATTAATATAGTGTGTAAAATGAATTATTGGCCAATAAATTTAAAATTAATTAAAAACTTAGTTAATAACCTGCTCTTAACTTAATAATATATAAGGGGAGGTGTTTTAATGTGATAAAAGATATAGCTTTATATTTAGAGGACTTGAACTTGGTTTCTATAATTCTTAGACTTACAATGGCTGTGATCTTTGGAGGGATAATTGGGTATGGAAGAGAGAGAGAAAGAAGACCAGCAGGACTTAGGACTCATATACTAGTATCTATTGGAGCAACTCTTGCAATGATAACTAATATTTATATGTGTAAAATATATAATGGATATACTGATCCAACTAGACTTGGAGCACAAGTAATAAGTGGAATTGGTTTTTTAGGAGCTGGTACTATTATAGTTACTGGAAAGAATAAAGTAAGAGGGTTAACAACAGCAGCAGGACTTTGGGCATGTGCATGTATGGGACTAGCTATTGGGGCAGGATTTTATTCAGGAGCAATTATAGGATGTTTATTTATTTCTGCAGTTACAGTTGCTCTTGCTAATATTGATAAAAAAATTAATAGAAATTCAAGAAATATAACATTGTATATCTTAGTGAACTCAACTACAGCAGCATCAAGATTATTACAAGATATACAAAGTAAAAATGTAAAAATTAGTGATATAGAAATAAGTAATAACAATGTATCATCTAATGATTTAATAGGGATTTTACTTGGGCTTAAGATATCAAGAGAAGTATGTCATTATGATTTTATAGAGTCCATTACAAATAAAAATGAAGTTATTTTTCTTCAAGAAATAAATTAGAAAAATAATTAAATTGATATTAAAGTAATTTAAAGATTAAATGTTAACTATTGAGAAAAGAATTAAAGTAAATTTTTAATAGCTTATTTTATGTTATAATTAATTAATATTTTGTATGAGTAAAAGGTATAAAGGAGAAGAGAAGATATGAAATTAGCTATTATCGGTTCAGGAATGATAGTAAAGGATTTTTTAGAGATAATGCCATATTTAAACGAAGTAGAATTAAGAGCTATTTATGGTAGAAGAGGTAGTGAGGAAAAATTAAATAAGTTAAAAAGTAAACATAATATTAAAGAAGTTTTTTATGATTATGAAGAATTACTTAAAAGTGATGTAGATACAGTGTATATAGCATTACCAAATAATCTTCATTTTGAATTTTCAAAGAAAGCTTTAGAATATAATAAAAATGTTATAGTTGAAAAACCAATAACATCAAATTATAAGGAAGCTAAAATATTAAATGATTTAGCAAGAGAAAAGAAGTTATTTCTTTTTGAAGCAATTACAACAGAATATTTACCTAATTACTTAAAGGTAAAAGAATTACTTCCCACATTAGGTGATATAAAAATAGTTCAATGTAATTACTCACAATATTCAAGTAGATATAATAGCTTTAAGG
Source organism: Clostridium sp. RTP31139st1_H3_RTP31139_211217 (assembly GCF_040227035.1). Classification (NCBI taxonomy): domain Bacteria; kingdom Bacillati; phylum Bacillota; class Clostridia; order Eubacteriales; family Clostridiaceae; genus Clostridium; species Clostridium sp. RTP31139st1_H3_RTP31139_211217. The sequence goes on along the minus strand of NZ_JBCOAB010000062.1, from coordinate 6,185 downwards.
AAGGCACTATATTACCAGCTTTTGATCCTGAATTTTCTGGTGGAGCATTAATGGATTTAAATATTTATAATATTCATTATGTAGTTGGATTATTTGGTAAACCTAAAAATGTTGAGTATTATCCTAATATAGAAAGGAAAATAGATACATCAGGAATTTTAATTTTAGATTATGAGAAGTTTAAGTGTGTTTGTGTTGGAGCTAAAGATTGTAAAGCGCCAATTGCAAATAACATTCAAGGAAGTAATGGATGTATATACATGGATACTCCAGTTAATGTTTGTGGGAATTTTAAGATTATAATGAATGATGGAAATACTACTTTGATTAATGAAAATAAATATGATAATCGTATGGTTAGTGAATTTATAGAATTTATAAATGCTATTAAAAACCATGATTTAGATATGTGCTATAAAATGTTAGAACATAGTTTGATTGTAAGTGAAGTTCAAACTACTGCAAGAAAAAAAGCAGGAATAGTATTTAAAGCGGATATTAATTAATAATATAAATACCCCTACTGTTATTAATAATAAAGTAGGGGTAAACTTATTATAAAGATGTTAAATACATAAATATTACAATAGTAATTATAGCAAGAACTAAATCTATAATAGTTAGTTTATATTCTTTTTTTATAAGTGATATAATTATGCAAATAGCACTAACTAAAAGATTAAGAGCAGCTAACATAATATTAGTGAATAATCCAGCTAAAAAAATTGATTCTAATAAGTATAATGCTGTAGTAATAAATAAAATAATTTGTGTAATTTTAATTATTGGACTTTTTTCTTTAAAGTTTTTAAACATAGTATTTCTCCTTAAGTTTTCATCTTATAGTTTTAATATATTTTATATATTCTATCAGATTTTGTTTGAATAGCAAAGTAAAAGTGTAGGGAGAGAAATATAATAGGGAGGTTAAATATGTATTATTCAACACGTTATTCATCACCATTAGGAGCAATAACAATAGCTAGTGATGGAGAAAATTTAATTGGATTATGGCTAGAAGGGCAAAAGTATTTTGGTAGTACTGTATCGGAAAATCTCATTGAAAATAATGATTTAAATATATTTATAGTAACAAAGGAATGGTTAGATAGATATTTTGCAGGAGAAAAACCGAAGATTAGTGAATTACAGTTAGCTCCAAATGGAGGAGAGTTTCGCAAGTTGGTTTGGGATATTTTATGTGAGATTCCCTACGGAGAAACTATTACTTATGGTGAAATAGCAAAAAAGGTAGCATTTAAAATGAATAAAAAAAGTATGTCAAGTCAAGCAGTTGGTGGTGCTGTAGGACATAATCCAATATCTATTATTATTCCGTGTCATAGAGTCATGGGTACAAATGGGAATCTTACTGGATATGCTGGAGGTATTGATAAAAAAATAAAGTTACTTGAGCATGAGGGTGTAGACATTTCTAAACTTTTTGTACCAGCAAAGAGAAAAGGTAATTAGAATTATATTGTAGAGAATTACCTATATATTTAAAGTATAAAGTTAAAGCCTTGATATAGTAAAAATATCAAGGCTTTTAACTTTGTTAGATATATAATTGGTGCCGGCAGAGGGAATCGTGAGAGTGTTTTTCTACTAATTTTTATTAACACTTAAAAGCTACTATTATCAATGCTTTAGAGGGGGTAATCACTAGATGGTTTTTAATATTTTTTACCGAAGAAGTGGGAAAGATAGTGGGAAAAATAGTGGGAAACTTTTTAGATTTAGTGGGAAAATAAAATAGACTATATAGCGATAGTCTATTTAAACATACTATTGATTTTTTCATATTCTTTAAGATTTTTTTCTTTATTAATTTCAGCATATATTTTCATAGTAACATTTATATCAGCATGACCAACCCAATCCATTACAGTTTTAATATTAATATCATTGCTTATACAGTTAGTTATAAATATATGTCTTAAACTATGATAGTTTATATCAGCTTCTATACCAGCACGTTTTAAAGCAGATTTTAATCTTCTATTAGGTTGTTTATTATCTATGTATTCGCCATGCTCCTTACAAAAGATTAATTTATTATCAAAGTATATATCAGCATATTTTAATTTATTTTCTTTATTCTTTTTAATAATTCCTTTAAGAATTGGTACAAGCATAGAGGGGAATGGAACTTCTCTTATACTTGTTTTAGTCTTTGGTATAGTTACTCTATTCTCATATATTCTTTTATTATCTTTAGTTAATTCACCGGTCCATACTAATTTTACTGATTTATTTATATTGATTAATCTATTATCGAAGTCTATATCCTTTTCTTGTAGTGCCATAGCTTCTCCTAGTCGCATACCACACATTAAGCCTAGTAATATTATTCCTTCGCATTTATCGCCTTGTAGAGCCTTTATAAGGTCTTGTTGTTCTTTTTCTGTTATATAGTTTATTTTCTCTTCAATAACTTCATGAGTTTTAGGATATACTATACCAGTTACAGGATTAGATTTAATTTTATTTATTGATACAGCGTATTTAAAGCAATTACTTAAAACTTTGTTTAAGTTCTTAACTTGATTAATAGTATGATTTTCTAGCAATTTATTAGTTATTTTTTGCAAATATAAAGTATCTATATTAGTTAATTTAGCACTATTTAAGTTTTTAGTAGGCTTTATGTAGTTTCTATATATTCCCTCAATTCTATCAAATGTAGAAGCCTTTAACTCTTGTTTTTTAATATTCCATAGCCATTCATAAAAGAAATTGCCTAAAGTAGAATTATCACTATGAACTGTATTACTTTCCTGGAACGCTTTTAATTTTTCTTTAGCTTCTTTTTGAGTTTTACCGTAAATATCTTTTCTTAATTGTTTTCCGGTTAAAGGATCATAGCCAGTGGTAATAGTAATACGCCAATACTTTACGCCATTTTTAACTATCCACTTAGCAGAACCTTCTCCATTAGTCCTCTTTGCCATTCTTAATACCTCTTTCTATTTATTAATATAATTTATCATTTAAATTTAAAAATGCTTATATAAGCTAATATTTATATTACAACATGCCCCGGTAAAATACCGGCTCAGATTAAGTTGAAATTTGATTTGAGGTCACTAAAAGCAACCTCGAATTTTAAAGATAAAGTGGTTTTCTCCACAGGTGGAGAAAGTATTTTCTTTTCCCAACAACTTGGGAAAAATTTTATTTTTACAAATAGTGAATCACGATTTACTCAAAGGTAATTTATTGTTGAGTAATGTTGAGGAGTTTAAGTTAAGTAGTTACTACTAAAAAATATATGGTATCTATAATTTATTATTTGTTATCTTTAGAATATTCTCTTTCTAATTCAAATAATTTAAATTTTAGAAAATTGTGAATTTCCTTCTGTAATCCATGTAAAACATCGTTACTTAATAATTCTTGAACATTTTTACCAAAAACAAGAAGTATATATGATTTTAATATATCTATAGATTTTTTGTCTAAATCATGTATTTGTTCTATATAAAGTTCTGATACTAACCTGTCTAATCTATCTATTTTTTGTATGTCTTTTTTATTAGTTTCTATAAATTCTAAAAAGGTATTAAAATCTATACCGGCTAATGCTTTTAATAATTTTTCTTGAACATCAATAGAAAGTTCTAAATTGCCTTTTACACATTCATCAAGTAATTCATAATCAATCTCTAAGTCCTCTGACAATACTTCTAAAGTGTCTGCAAATCCAATTTTTTTTAAGATAGGCAATTCCAAGGAGTCAATTAACCTTTTGGAAAGAGTAATATCTACTTCAAAAAAGGAGTCTATAGGGGTCTCAAGAGCAGCAGCTATCTTTTTTATTGTATCCATTGAAGGAGTTGTTTCTCCTCGCTCTATAGAGGATATTAATTGACCGGTCTTATTTATTCTACGACCAAGCTCTCTTTGGCTTATTTTTTTCTGTTGTCTATAAATTTTAATTTTTTCATTTACACTCATGAATATCAATCCTCCTAGTTAATATTATCTAGCAACAAATATAATTTGTCAAAATAAAAATAAAAAAGAATATTGACAAGTAAAATTTGTTGATGTAAGATTTATTTGACAAGTTTAATTTGTCAATGGAGGTGCGAAATGATTAAGTATAAAATTAAAGCATTAAGAGTAGGAAAAGGATTTAAAGCTGGAGAGTTTGCAGAAAGAATAGGCATATCAAGAGAGTATCTACGATTAATAGAGAATGGAAAAGCTAAAAATCCAAGTAGAGAAATTATGACAAAAATAGCAAAAGAACTTAATTCAGATGTAATTACATTGTTCTTTAGTGATAATGACTAAACGCAAGTATCTGTTAAGTGGATATCTAAACTAGTCGTACATGGTGTACGAGAATATTTAATCTAAAATCGTTATAAACGATTTTGACAATTTAAATTTGAATTGTCAGATAAGAATTATATGCATATCTAAAAATTTTCGCTATAAGTTGCGAAAATAAATCATATCAAAAAGACACTACAGAGTAAGACATAAGTAAAGTGCAATACTTTATGAGAATAGGACAAGCTCCACTATAAAATCAAACTACAGTGGTTCTAAGTAGATGTATTGGAAAAGATAAATATAGCTGAGTGAACGAAACGTTCTATTAGATTAAATTATGGAGGGATAACATGGAACAGTTACAAGAACAAAATAAAAAGATACAAGAATACAGAAGAAAAGTTTTAGAAAAGACTTGTACACCAAGAGAACTTGCAGAAGCATGGGGGATTTCATATACAAAGGTTTTAAGATTAGCAAGGATAGAAGGAGCACCAGTATTAAGATTTGGTAGAGATATTCGATTTGTACTATCAAAGTTAGATGATTTTTTAGAAGAACATATAGGAGAAAATTTGTTATAGAAAGGTAGTAAAGGTATGAGTATTAAGATATTAAGTTTATATATATCAAATTGCAAAAGCATGGACAAAGAGCCTTCATGGGAAGGATTAAGGCTATTTAATAGGGTGTTTAAGTAGGTGGTATTAGTGTCAAAGGATAGATGGGAGCAATTTAATGAAATTGCTGATAACACTGAATTAACAGGAAATGAAAAATTATTGATGATATTAATTTTTAGGTATTACAGTCCTAAGCATGGGTATTCATATCCAACCCTAGAAACTTTAAAAGAGAAAATGGGTTATTCACATACTAGGTATGTATTAAAAAATATTAAAAGTTTAGTTGATAAGGGTTATATAAGAAAAGAGACAGTTAAACAGAATAATAGATATTATATTTTAACTGAAAGTGATGTACAAAATATACCTAAGGTACAAAATGTACATAATGTACAAAATATACCTAAGGTACAAAATGTACATAATGTACAAAACATACCTTTTGATTATGTACAAAATGTACCTACAGCCAACGTACAAAATGTACCTACTAAAAGAAAACAAAAAGAAAACATAAAAGAAAATATATATAGTGATTTAGACAATGAAGATTATGTCAATAAAATCAATGAAGAATTAGAAGAGGATTTATTCAATAGAATTAAAAGCAATTATGATCCAGGAGCAATAAAAAAAGAATTAGATACTCTTAAAGATAAAGGATTAAGTAAATTAGATTTATTAAAAGAGTTAGAAAATAACTTAAAAATTAAATCTATTGAAACTAAAAAAGAAAAGTCTAAAGATGTTGAAGATATATTTAATTACTGGAATAGCAAAAAGATAATAAAACATAAAGAGATAACTCCGGTAATTAAAAAAGAAGTTACGAAAGTTTTAAAGGAATATTCAGCAGAAGAGGTAAAACAGGCTATAGATTTATATAGTGAAATTCTTAAAAGTGAATTCTATTTTAGTTATAAATGGAGTCTAAGTGATTTCTTAAAAAGAAATAATGGTATAAGTACATTCATGGAAGAAGGTTCAAATAAGGTCAATTATGAAGAATGGAAATCAAAGAAAAAATCAAATAATGACACAAAGATAGATTTTGATGATGAAAAGTATATTATTTAAAAAATGAGGTGTAAGAAATGATAAGACAAGAATTAATAACATTAGAGCAAGAGGTTTTAGGTGGTCCTATAATAGATAACTCTTTATATCATCACTTAAAAGAGAATGTTAAAGAAAGGATGTTTGTGGTTCCAGAGCATAAAGAAATATTTAAATTAGTAAGTGGAATGTTTGAAAAAGGGTTAGAGGTAAGCG
>NZ_JBCOAB010000061.1:0-17300 GCF_040227035.1 Clostridium sp. RTP31139st1_H3_RTP31139_211217 | reverse complement strand
CTAGGCTTATAGAGTCTGGGATTTATTTTTTTTTTGCAAAAGGGGCCTCGCACTAATTATTTAGTGCGACAGCCCCTCTTGTATTTTATAAATTATTTTTATCTAACTATACTTATTCATCTATTTAATAAATCCTTTCCTTAGGCTATAGTAGCTTGTTTAGATTTAATTACATAAGTATTGATTAATTATATTTTAATTTTGATAATTTATATCTTGAGTTGTTGGATATGGGAATATTTTCAATTCTTTACCTTCTAATTTTTCTTTCTTCATATCAACTGCACTTATTCTATTATTATCATAAGATTTATAATAATAAATACCTTCTTGTTGATCCATACAAGAAGAATATAATGTTAAGTCCTCTAATCCATCTTTAGTTATAACACCGCCCTTTACCATTTTTACATAATCAAGCATATGGAAAAATTGAGTAACTGCTTGAATATCATTTTTTACTGAAGTCATATGTGCTCTAATATAAGCAATTCTTACAAATCTTGAAGCTGGAGCAAAGTCACCAGGTATTCCTAAACTTCCTGCACCTATTCCTAAAGGAGTTAACTCTTGATCACTCCATTTAGTATCATTAGGATAATTTGGAGTAAGATATAAATATTCATTTAAATTTGTTAAGTGCCAATCAAATGTTGGATTGTTAGTCATTACTCCAACAGTATTATCATAAAAAGCAAATTTATTTTTAGTTTTTTCAACTACAATAGACTTTCCTGTTTTATCACTTATCATCCAATGTAGTGTTGGACAAGGAGTTTTTTCATTAAGAGGAATATCAACTAATTCTATATTTTCAATATCCTTCTTAACTTCCTCTATAGTATCATGATTAGATAATACCCATTGAATAAAGTCATAGGGACCAATATTAGTTTTTCCTTCAACAGGCTCCTTTTCCCAATAAGCATAGCCTGCAAAATTTAAACCAGCACAAGCTAATCCATTTTCATTCATACCATCAGCTATTGTAGGATGATTATCAATAACTGTTCCCATACCAATTATTGCACGATTATTAGTTATCATATTTCCTGTAACTTTATCTTTAAATTGAAAACTTTTTGGTATTATCATGACTGCTTGATTAAAGGTATAAGCCAAATCCATATTTCTTCCAAAAAAATATTTTCCTTCATCTGATTTTATACTTAATGCTGTACACATATTTACACCTCATTTTTATTTACTATATAAATTGACTATATATGAGTTTATTATGTGTATTATTAAGCACACTATACTAATTAAATCACAATTTTGACTTTTTAAAATCTTATGAATTTCATTACCAATAACTTATTTTACAAGGTATTCAACTACATACGGAATTTTTTCTATAACATGTGAAGCATTAACGCAAAACATCTCTTTTGAAAGTATATCACCACAATATCCATGAATATATGCTGATACTATTGTAGCTTTAAAAGGTTCATACCCTTGCCCTATAAAAGAAGCAATAATTCCTGTAAGAGTATCTCCCATTCCACCTGAAGCCATCTTACTATTACCTGTTGAATTTACATAAACTTCATTACCATCAGTAATTATAGTATTATATCCTTTTAGCAATACTATCACCTTATATTCTTTAGCAAAATTAACAGCAATACCTATTCTATTTTCAATTAAACTTTCAACATCAACACCAGTAAGTCTAGACATTTCTCCCATATGAGGTGTTATTATAATCTTTCTTTTACTATTCTTTAATAATTCTAAATTACCTTTAAGTACATTTAATGCATCAGCATCAAGAACTACAGGGCACCCATTTTTAGATAGAATATTTTTTACACACTTTAATGTCAATTCATTATTTCCCATTCCTGGTCCTATTGCTATACTATCACTATTTGATATAACACCTTCAAATGCAATATCCTCATAAGACATTGACATAGCTTCTACTAACTTACTTTTTAAAATATCTAATATAGATTTCTTTGTACAAAGAGTAACAAGCCCTGCCCCACTTCTTACTGCTGCCTCTGTTGAAATATATGCTGCTCCTGTAAAATTTTCAGATCCTGCCATAATAGTAATTCTCCCAAAATCACCTTTATGTGCACACTTATTTCTCTTTTTTATAATATTTTTTACATCACCTATTTCTGTTAAATACTCCTTATGGTGAAATTTATTAACTACATATTCTGGTACACCTATTTTTTCAACTATTATAGTACCTATATACTTTTCACCTTCATAATCTAAAAAACCTTTTTTGTAAACTTCAAAAGAAATAGTTTTATTTGCTTCGATAGAAGTTCCTAAAATACCAAAGCTATCACATTTCATTCCTGAAGGTATATCTATAGCCATTATATATGAATTACTCTTATTTATACTTTTAATAACTTCCTCATAGATGCCTTCTATTTTCCTAGTTAAACCTACTCCAAAGATTGCATCAATAGCCATATCATTTTCTAATAATGCTTCCCTTAAATTTATCATATCCTCACAGGTAATAATATGCTTTATATCAATTCCTATATTTTTTAAAATATTATAATTTGCAAAGCAATCCTTACTCATAGAATGATTTCCTACTATAAAAACATCTATTTTCATATTCATGCTAAAAAGTTGGCGTGCAACAGCAAGGCCATCTCCCCCATTATTTCCTGTTCCGCAGACTATAGTAAATGATTTAAACTTTTGAAAATCTATATTTTTAATAACCTTCAATGCTGCATTTTCCATAAGAACAATTGAAGGAATGCCCAAATCATTTATACAATAATTATCAATATTTCTTATTAACTCAGAATTTCCTATTTTCAAAATATCATCACCTTTTCAACATTTAATTTATTCTAATTATAACATTATTTAACTATCTACTATGATTTTATTTCATCTATCCCTCTTATTATATTTCACAAAAAAAACTCTCCCCTTTTTAAACATTATCTATATTTTAAATATATTTTACATCTTAATAATATTATTAATTTCACAAAGCTCCTTTAAATACTCTTGGACATTTGTCCTTGATTTTTTCTTGTAACTTCTTTAAATTAATTAATATGATATAATTAATTTACTTTATTTAACTTACTTACTAAGGAGAATTAAAATGAACAACTTACCTTATTTTTTAGATACTTGTCCTAGTTATATAAAAAGTAAATTTATAAACATAAAGTTTAATACTTTTGATAAAATTCTTATACAAAATGAAATTGCTGACTCGGTATATATAATAAAAAAAGGAAAAGTCAAAGTTTATTCACTAACACCTACTGGTGTTAAATATCTTGAAAGAACTTATTGTGAAAATGAGCTATTTGGAGAACTAGAAATATTTGCTGATAAACCTATATTAAATTATGTAGAAGCAATTGAACCTTGTGAAGCTATTAAAATTTCTAAAGAATCTTTTTTAGAATGGATTAAATATGATAGTGATTTTTCTTTATATGTACACATAAAACTTTCCGAAAAAATGTATCATACTTCTATTAATAGTAAAGCAAATGTGGCCTATAATTTAAAAGATAGAGTATTATTCTTTTTATGGAAATTTTTAAATGATCACAATTTAAATACTGTACATAAGGATATACTAGTAGAAAGTGTTGGTTCAAACATTAGAAGTGTTAATAGAATTATTAAAGAGTTAGCCAATGAAAATATTGTTGAATATAACAAAGGATTTATTAAGGTAAATGACATAAATAATCTTGTTGATATAATTTTCTCACCTAATCCTAATAATAATTTAGTAGGTATTTTTAATAAAAAAACAGGAGGTAACTATGATAGATAGAAAATTATTAATAGAAAAAGCATTTGATGCTCAAAAATATTGTTATACACCATATTCTAATTTTAATGTAGGTGCTGCTTTACTTTGTGGTAATGGTGAAATTTATCAAGGCTGCAATATAGAAAATGCTGCATTTACCCCTACAAACTGTGCTGAAAGAACAGCTTTCTTCAAAGCAATTTCAGAAGGACAAAAGGACTTTACCGCTATTGCTATTGTAGGAAACAAAGCTGGTATTAAACCTGGAGATGGTGATTACTGTGCCCCTTGTGCTGTTTGCAGACAGGTTATGGCTGAGTTTTGTGACTTAAAAAACTTTAAAGTAATTATTGCAAAAAGTACTGAAGACTATTTAGAATATACATTAGACGAACTTTTACCATTAGCATTTACAGGTAAAAATTTAGACTAAACTATTAAAAGCTATTGATTTTCATCAATAGCTTTATTTATATAAATTTTCTCATATATAACTTTATCAATACTTTTAAATCTTTCAAAATAAAATAAGATTAGTAAATTATTGTTCTTTATCTATAAGCTTACCTGTAACTACCAATCTAGCATCATCAAATTCATATGAACATGTTGATAAAGTTATAATTTTATCATTTTCATTGACACTTATATCTGATTTATATATTGATTTATTTTTTATTCTCTCTAAAAATTCTTTATATTCATCTTTGTCTTCAAAACTAGTTTTAGTATAATTATCATTAATATCTGTTATATATACAGAAAAAACCTTATATTTTAAATATTGACCGTTACTTAACTCTATTTCTATATAATTATTATTGTAGAAAAAGTCTTCTTCTTTATATTTTTTTAAATTTGCAAACATAGTTCCATTTTTCATGTTATGTCCAAATAATACGGTATTTTGATCATCAAATCCATTATTTAAATAATTCATAAATATTGAACCTGATACTATGTACTCATTATTTATATCTTTATATAAATACTCTTCATTATCTTGTCCTTGAAGAATTGGATAATTTATATTTGTATTATCAATTTTTATCCACCCTCTATAATTTATATTTTTTTCAAATAAATTATCACTTTCTTCCTTTTCTTCTCTAATTAAATTATATACTTTATCCGCATCATTATATTCTTTTAATTGATGAATTATTTTATATGCACATATAACTATTATTAAAGTTAAGACTATATTAATTATACTTTTAAATATTTTCATTAAACAATCCCTCATTTTTATCTTATAATTTATAAATTTTTCTCATAATATAACTTATCAAAACTTTAATTTATATTATTAATGTAAATTAAAGAAAATTGTAACCTATATAATAGATTACAATTTTCATTTTGTTAATATATAATATTATTTAATTTCATCTTTATTAGACTCATCTTTATTAGACTCATCCTTATTAGCTTCGTCTTCACCTATTACAGTAACTTCTCTTTCTACTACAGTAATATTTCCATCTCTATCTTCAACAGTATATTTAATTATATATTTACCTGGAGTATTGTTGTCAAAGTTTCCTAAATCAACATTAACTTTCAAATCATCTATAGTATCACGATCATCTGTAATTACAATTCCATCCATTGGGTCAAAAGTATTTCCTACTTCAATTGTAATATTAGTAATTTCATCAACTACAGGAGATTCACCTTTATCATTTACACTTGCCTTTAACTTTTCTAAAGTTTCTTGAATAAGTGTTAATCTACTATTGGTCTCCCATTGATTTAATGAGTTTGTTTTAATTAATTCTTCAGTTTCTGAAATTAAATCTTTTAATTCATTAACAGCCTCTTCTGGATATTGTCCACCTAAAATACCAATTAGATTTTCATTAACTATTTTATCATAGAATGAATTTGCTTTATTTATTTCTTCATTTAAATATTTATAATCAACAGTTGCAGGAGCTAATGGAATTTCTACATCTTTGTATTTTGAATATCCATCATTTACTTTTGATAATGCATAATCTTCTGTTGATTCTGTTAAAGTAAGATTGCCTGAATTATATCCAACTGTAATATCTTTTTCAACATATGTATTTCCAGAAGCTATAAATTTTCCATTCTTATATGCTTGTTGTGCTCTACCACTTATTGTTATTTGATCTCTATCATCGCTTAAGAACTGATTTTTATATATTACGAAGTTTTGAACATCTCCAAAAGCATCATTCCATGTATTTGTTCCTGTAGTTCCATCAGCATTAGTAACTTTAAAACTTAAGTCATCTCCATCTCTAAAGCTTTGGTAATATAATATTCCTGTACCTTGTCCTCCAAAGTTTGTAACTTGGTGGAATAAGTTATTATATATAGTTGTATTATAAAGTATACATTCTTCTTGAGTTAAATCACCATATATATAAGTTAATACTGGTACATCATAGAAATGATTTGAACCTATATATGCATTTTCACCATTTCTTATTTTTAATCCTCCAGCAGCTCCATTTTCCATACCCTTGAAGTAATTTCCATATATATTTAAGTTCTTATATCCCTTAGAATATATTATATGGTCTCTTCTTTGTCCATCTTTATCACCACTTAACGTAAAGTTTGATAATGCAGGAAGATTTATTGTTGATAAATCAATATCGTCTGTTATTTTATAAATTCCTTCTGGGAAATAAATTTCTCTACCATGTGAAGCAGCATATTCTATAAGCTTCTTTAGGTTTTCAGTATCATCTGTAACTCCATCCCCAGCTAATCTAACATAAGTTCCATCAGGATTTTTAACTTCAGTATTTTCTTTAGCATTTATAACTGTTTGAATAATCATATAGTCAGTTGTCTGCTCTTTATACTTTTTATTACGCTCTTCTCCTGTTATTCCAAATAAATTAAGATAATACTCACTTAGAACTTTTTCTTCCATATCATTTTCGTATTTATTATATATACCATTAGGTACAATAAACTCATTTTTTTGGAAATGTCCATCAAGCATCTCTAAGTTAGTAACTCCAACATTTATATTAGACTCTTCTTGTTTTATAGAACCAATTACTTCTACACGCGAATCTATATCTTTATCTCCTCTAAGAGTTCTTGATCTTGTAATCATTATTCCACTGTTGTTGTCTTTAGTAGAACAATCCTTTAAATTAACCGTACTACCATTAACAAATATACCGTATCTAGTTGAATTTTCTATATTTACAGTATCAAGAAGTATATCACGTGAATTATAAATATTAACCCCTATATCTGTAGAATTTCTTACTGTTAAATCTTTTAAATACTATATCATTTCCTTTTAGAGTTATACTTGCCAGCTTATTTAAATCAATGACATTACCTTGACCTTCAATAGTTATATTAGAACTAACTTCTAATTCACTAACATCACTTCCTAAAATACTTAAGGCATTTTCATCAATTGTAATATCATTATTAATATGCAATACATTACCGTTGTTGCTTATATTTTTTACAAAATCCTCAGCTGTTTTTATATTAACATCTACTCTTGAGAAATAGTCTACTGTAGCTTTTCCATTACTATCTTTCTCAGTTCCATGTACATATAATCCTTGATTGTCTATTATTGTACTATCTTTTTCGTTCTTCTCTTTTATTGTTTGCATATGAACAGTATCATTAGTATAAACATTTTTAGATAAAATTTCTACAGTTGATTCGCCTCTAACTTGAATACCTCTATATAAGTTATTACTACTAGATATTTCATCAATTTTAACTGTAGATTTATATATATCTACTCCAACTGTACTTCTTTCTTCTTTTGGTAAATCTATACTCTTACCAGTTAACTTAACTTTTTTCAAAGTTGTATTTGTTGCCGTATATACACTTAATCCAGTTGTTTTATAGTTAGTAATTTCAATTTCTTCTAATGTTGTATCTTTTCCACTTACTTTAAAGCTATAAGTATTAGCTAAATCAAATTTATGATTGTTACCATAAATTGTAACACTACTTTTTGATATATCTAAATTTTCAGTAAATGTAATATCTCCAGCTATAGATATGGCTACATTCTTTAACTCAACAGCTTTTTTCAATTGTTCAAATGTCGTTACATTTTCAACCTTACGGATATTATAATATTCTCTAACGTTTCCTGAAGCATCTTTCTTTTCATCTGTTTTATTATATTGATTAGTCTTATCTATTATTTTATTGTTGTTTTTACCATTATTAACTAAGCTTATAAGGTCATCTACATCATTTGTATGTTTATTACCACCTAAAAGCTCAACTTCTGCTCCATCCCTTACTAATATTCCACTTTGTTTATGATTTGAAGTTATTATATTTTGAATTTTCACAGTAGAGTCAAGTGCAATATCTAATCCAACTGAGCTTTTAGCACCATCTCCTATTAACTCTATATCTTCTAAAGTTATATTTTTTGCATTATATACTAATAACCCCTGTGATGTATATCCTTTAATCTTTACTTTACTTATCTTAGAACCAGTTGCTGTTGATTTAATTGTTATCTTTTTCCCCTCAGCTAAAGTAATAGTTCTATTGTTACCATTTATTATTACATTTTGTCCTGATATTTGAAGTTCCTCTTTTAATTCAATATCTTGATTTAAGTTTATAATTCTATTACTTTGTGATACTGCAGTTATTAACTCATCAACCGTGTTTACTTCCTTAGTTTCAAAGAATCCATAATATATTTCTTGTGTGCCTGTACCACCTTGAGTTCCTTGAGAAGTTTGAAGATATTGATTAGTATCATCCTTTATTGCACTTGGTTTTTCTCCAGTAGCTACTACAACTTTAATTATCTCTTTATCATCAGTATGAGTATTTCCACCTACGAACTCTACATCAGATTCATTCTTTAAAGTAATTGCGCAGCTATGATTGCTACTTTTTATAGCATTCATTCTTGCTTTAGAATCAGATAATTCTATACCAGTTGAATTTTGACCCTTAACCCCTGTAAGGCTTATATTATTTAAATCAACACTTGACTTACTTCCTAACCTTATTCCAGCAGTTTTATGATTTGTACTTGTTACATTTTCTATTTTTATATCAGTAGAGCCATTAAGATCTATTGCCACTAAACTCTTACTTCCATCACCTGTTAAGTTTATATTTTCTAATGTTATATTATTAGTTTTATATAAGAATATAGCTTGTGACCCATAATTATTAATATTGATATCACTTAATTTAGTACCTTCTGCTGCTTGCTTTACTGTTATCTTTTTACCAGTACTTAAATCTAAATTTCTTCCTTCTCCATTAAATGTTATATTTTTACCTGTTATTATTAATTCTTCATCTAATTTAATATCTGATTTTATATTTATAATTGAGTTATCTACTGCTACTGCGGCCTCTAATTCTGTGAAGTTATTTACATTTATAATTTCTCTAAAACTATAAAATGTATTTTTCTTATCTGTTTCTGTTGTTTCAGATGTTTGAATATATTGCTCAGTAACACCTAAAATTTTGTTTTCACCTTCTGTGTTTAAAACAACATCTTTAACTGCAAATTTATCATTTTTATGAACATTTCTTCCTTCAAATGTAACTGTTGATTGCTTTCTTACTCTTATTCCAGCCTCTTTATGATTTTCACTTTTTATATTATTAATTTTTACCGTAGCACCTGCTAAATCTATTCCTACTGTACTTTTATTAGGTGTACCAATAACCTCTACAGTATCTAAAGTTACATCTTTAGCATTATCTACTGCTATTCCTATTTGTTCATAATTTACAACCTTTAGATTATTTAATACAGTACCTGTTGCTGTTGATTTAACTACTACCTTATTTGTAGTATTATTTAAATCAAGTTTATTTCCATTACCATTAATAGTTATATTTTCTTTTATTATATTTAAATTATCAGTTAAAGTTATATCTTTAGTTATATTTACAACTGAATTTGCCACTGTTATAGCATTTTTTAGTTCATCAAAAGTTTCTACATTTACAACCTTAGCCCTATAATTTGTTGTTGTAGTTGTTACTACTCCTGAAGTTGTATTTGAGTCACTCTGTGTTGTACCAATTTCAAGATATTGCTTTTCAACATCATCTATCTTATTAGGATTTTCTCCAGTTTTTGTTATATTTTGAACATCTACTTTATCATTTTTATGAGTATTTGTTCCTTTTAATGTAAGAGTTGAGCCATTTTTCACTCTTATTCCACTATATTTATGGTTTTCACTTTTTATATTTTCCATTTCTACAGTAGATCCATCTAAGTCAATTCCTACATTAGCTTGGTTAATTGAGTATCTTCATTAGCATCTGATATATGCTCTTCTTTTCCTATGGATTCAGTTTCCGGATTAACTTCAGCTATCTCTTCATTTGGTTGGATTACTTCAGAATCTTTATTTATCTCTTCTAATCCACTTTCATGATTTGCTTCAGTTTCATTATCTATAGATTGTGTTATTTCTACAGTTTAATTTTTATCCGATAATTCGCCTTGCCTAATATCACAATAAGCAACATTATTTGAAATCATAGCAGTTATCAGTGTTCCTGTTATCACTTTTTTCATTAGTATCCCTTCCTCCTTAATCTGATATAGTTTTATACTTTCTACATATACTTTTCACCAAATTCTCTTCTTATCACTTCACACCTTTCCCCTATTTTAAGTTAATATAATTTATATTAAGTCCACATAAACATTATAAAATAATACATCTAGTATTATAAAAACTATATATGATATAAATTGTATATAAAAATTCATTTAATTACTTTATAAACACCTCCTGTCTTTTTCTTCATTTTTCTACAATTTTCTCACATAAATTTGCTTATATTGAACTTATTTTTAAAATTTCTCTCGTATTATACAATAAACTCTTTAATTATATAACTTATAGTATAATATATTCTTTAATGTAATTAAAATTTAAATTAAACATTTTTTTATCATATGTTACCTATAAAATTCACTTCATTTCTCTTTTGGATTTTCTATACCTCTACAAGAATTTATCACCTATATTTATGAAAGAATCATAATAAAAAAAGTTATTAGGCTTGTTTTCCTAATAACTTATATTTATAACTATTTATAAATTGTAATATTGTTCTATAAATACCTTATGACTTCTAGGTATATTTTCTGGTAACTCATTATAACCAAAAAAACGTAAATCTTTAGTTTCAAAATTATCTATACTTAATTTACCACTATAACTTTTACATACATATCCTATTGTTATAAAAAATGCCTTATCTCCATGTGGAAATTCAATAAAACAATTTTTTCCCGAAGTTGTTCCTAAAAGCCTTAATTCATTTATATCTAAACCAGTTTCTTCTTTTGCTTCTCTAATTGCAGTTGCTTCAAGTGATTCACCTAGTTCCGTAATTCCGCCTATTAATCCCCACTTATAAGGAAATGTTCCCCTCTTTTGTAATAATATTTGATTATTTTCATTTATTATTAATACATTTACACCTGTTAAGTTTATTGAATCATGACCTACTTTTTTTCTTATGTATTTAACATAATCCATATTTATAACCTCACCATTTTCATTAACCTAAAAAACTTATATTATACTTACAATTAAAATGTATATTATTTACCATTTATAACTTCCCATTCTAAAAGTAATGTTGCTAATGCTAAAATTGATAATATTGCATTAGGAAATGTTCCTAGCCTTTTAAAACTTGAAAAATCTATTAAAAATAATACCCAAACTATTGCTGTAATAATATGCAATGTAATTTTTACATATTTCTTACTTATAAATGTCTTAAAAGGACCTTTTTCTTTAATATTATTTTCTTTTTTTACCATTGGTTTTTTTGTATTGTTTTTACGTTTCTTCTTAGCCATCCTTTGTCCTCATTTCTATATACATTAGTCTTACATCTTATTATATACTATTTTCATTGATAAAAATAATGATATTAGTGTATAAATACTAAAGATATTTTTCTGATATAGGGCATACTATATACGTCATTGATAGAAATACTTAGATCTTAAAGGTGAATTTATATGAAAAATAATAATCATAAAACACACAAAACACCTCCATTTGAAAGGCCATTATTTATAATGATAATAACTTTTGTTGGAGGATATATGAATGGCTACACCTACATCACAAGAAATAATACATTGGCTAATATGCACACTGCC
Organism: Clostridium sp. RTP31139st1_H3_RTP31139_211217; assembly: GCF_040227035.1. Lineage (NCBI taxonomy): Bacteria > Bacillati > Bacillota > Clostridia > Eubacteriales > Clostridiaceae > Clostridium > Clostridium sp. RTP31139st1_H3_RTP31139_211217. The sequence continues at coordinate 5,352 of NZ_JBCOAB010000061.1, read as the reverse complement.
AATATGTCTAAATTTGGAATTAATATTGCACTTGGAGAATGGCTAGAGGCACTACATTATTTTATTCCAATCTTAACTTGTATATTAGGTGCTGCATTTAGCAAATTAATTGAAACTATACTTATAAATTTTAACTTTAAAGGAGACTGGAGAAAGTTTGCCCTTATATTAGAAGCAATTTCATTATTTATAATAGGATTGCTTCCTACTTCTTTTCCAGATATTATAGTTACGAATCTTGTTTCTTTTTTTATGGGATATCAATTATGCTTATTTAGAACATGTCTTGGTGTTCCATTCAATACAACAATATGTACCGGAAATATTAGAAGTGTTGGGTTGTTTTTATTTGATGCATTAGATATAGAAAATAAGGAATCTTTTAAAAAATTAATCACTTTTACAGTTCTTACTTTTTCTTTTGCAATTGGTGCTATTCCCGGAACTTTAATATCTCTTGCTTTAAGTGTTAAAGCTGTGTGGATTTGTAGCTTTATATTATTTTTACAATCGTTTTGGATATATTCTTATGAAAATAAAATAGGAAAAATTTAAATTACCTATTAAGTTGAAATAAAAAGACAGTATGTTATTATATATATTTTTTTACATACTGTCTAAAACTACAACTTAATTTACTTGCTTTCATCTATAATTTTTAATATTACATCAGCTGCTCTCTTTGCTCCACCTGCATTATGAAAACTTTTTGATATATTCTTTGAATTTTCTTTATATTCATTACTGTTAATAACTTTAATAACTGCAGATTTAATATATTCTGGCTTATCTTTTTTTAACATAACTCCTGCCCCCAACTTCTCAACTCTCTCTGCTACCATTTTTTGTTCTGAATGTTGTGGAAATAGCACCATGGGAATTCCATAATATAAACTCTCATTAATACTATTCATTCCACAATGAGTAATAAATATATCTGTTTCTTGAAGCACTTTAATTTGTTCAACAGAATTTTCAATCTTAAAGTTACTAGGTATATTTCCTAAATTTTTAATATTAGTACTATTCCCTATAGACATGATTACATCAAAACTAGTATCTTTAAATGCCTTTATGCAATTTTTATAAAATTTAATATTTTTGTTATTAACTGTCCCAAGCGAAATATATATTCTCTTCCTATTTCTTTCCTTAATCTCAACTATAGTATTAGCTACAGATGGCCCTACAAAATAATACTTATTAGAAAAAGTCTCTACCATAGGTTGAAATTCTTTTGATGTATATACAATAGTATTTGTATCATTATCATTGTTAACAATAGAAATAAAATTCTTTACATCATATCCTTGCTTTCTTAAAAGCTCTATTTTTTTATTAATCCTTCCCATTCCAAAAATCATACGCATTATTTCATTTAAACCTTGCTTCATCATCCTTGCTGTATGCTCATTAAAAGCAAATGTTGTTGTAGAGCATATATATGGAATATTTAATTTTTGTGCAAATAATTTTCCCCAAAAACTTAACGAATCTGATACAATACAATCTGGTTTAAATACATCAAGATCATCACAAACCTTTTTATCTAAAGCTAAAGTAGTGTCTACAATCATTTCTATTAAAGCTGGAAAATCCTTTCCTACTTTCTTCTCATCTTCTGGTCTAAGTTCTGGTAAATATTTATCACAACAAATACATTTTGCACCTGCAGATTCAATTTTGTCTTTAAACTCTTTAAATGAATAATATACTACTTCATTTCCTCTAGCTACTAACTCTCTAATCACTTCTATTGTTGGATTAGTATGTCCATGTGCAGGAATACAGAAAAAAACTATTTTACTCATATCTTTCACCATCCTTTATATGGTTTAACTTATTCATCCTTCATGGCTAATCCCATATTTCCCACGAAATTTATTAAATCACGTTGATGAACAATTCCAAGGCCTCTTTCCTCATCTCCTAGTATCAATAATTTATCACCTGCATTTATATTAAATACAATTCTTGCTTCCTTTGGAATCACAATTTGACCCCTTTCTCCAACTACAACAGATCCAAAGAAGAACTTTCCTTTAGGTGGTACTCCAATTCCTGTTTCTTCTTCTGAGTGATTAACTAAATCATCTAATTTAACGTTATATAAATTTGCAAGCTTTATACAACTCTCTATATCTGGATTAGATTCTCAATTTTCCCATTTTGCTACCGATTGTCTAGAAACATTAATCTTCTCAGCTATTTCCTCTTGCGTATATTGATTCTTTTTTCTTAGACTCTTCAAATTCCTACTAATCATACTTTTCATACCTCCTATATTTATCTTATTAAAATTATTAATTACTTTCTATCAACTAACCTTAACATTCATATATATATTTATATACATTTACTTATTAATTAATAATTTTATTTTTACATATCCTTTCCGTGTTTCTACTGCTATGTTCTATATAGCTAAATTTTTAATTTTATAATTCTCTAAGGTTCCATATAAAAAATATTTTTATTTAACTTAAACAAACTCTCATTTTCTAAATATTATATATTATACAATCTAATGATAGGAGATGAGATACATGTCAAGACATTATTGTAATAAAGAATCATCTTGCTGTAATAACAACTGCTGTAACCCTTGTGAAGGCTACAGCAATGGTGTATTAGGCTTTGGTAACTCCTTTTTTTATATACTAGCAATTTTATTAATATTTGGTGGCGGCGGCTTTGGTCCAGGTAGCTTTTTCGGAGACTATAACAATATATATCGCTGTAGTGGATTTAATACTGGTTGGTGTAATGATAGCGGATCTAACAATAGTATCTTTAATAATAGCAACTTTAGTTCTAATACACTTTCTAACTCCAACTTTTCTAACTCTAACATTGCTGGGCTAATTAGCGGTCTTTCTGGTAATGGTAATTTTGATATTGGTAACCTTACTGATTTTACAAATTAAGCAACCAAATAAAAAGCTATTAGGAACTTTAAACCTAATAGCTTTATCTATTTCTACATTAAAATCTTCTATTGTCTTTAACTTAATAATAATTATAACCATATTAAACTAACACTATATATCAAAACTTACTTGAATTTCGTTATTTTTTTCTTCAAAAGTTTTCATATATTTAAAAACCTCTTCCACTCCACAAATAATATTATTCTTCTCACAAGTTTCTTTAATAATTTTCATTAATATTTCATGATTTTCACTTACTACTTCATAACTATTACCATATTTACTTATATACTTTTCTCTTAATCCTTTAAAATTCTTATCTAAGTTTTTATAATAGTACTCTCTATTTCCATCTCTTAATGTTAATCCAATACCAAATACTATAATTCCTTTAACTTTAGCTTCTACACAATAATTTAATATTCCCCTTATATTTTCTTCAGTATCATTTATATAAGGTAAAATAGGCGTTAACCAAACAACAGTAGGAATATCATTATCCCTCATTACCTTTAACACTTCAAATCGTTCTTTAGTAGTAGAAACATTAGGTTCTATTATTTTACATAACTCTTCATCATAAGTTGTTAATGTCATCTGTACAATACACTTTGATTTATTATTTATACTTTTCAACAAATCCAAATCTCTTAATATTCTGCTAGATTTAGTTTGTATTGCTAATCCAAATCCATATTTTTCAATTATCTCCAAACATTTTCTTGTATTTTGAAGCTTTTCTTCTAATTGAATATATGGGTCACTCATTGCCCCTGTTCCAATAACACACTTTTTCCTTTTTTTCTTAAGTGCCTCCTCTAATAACTGTGGTGCATTAACTTTAACTTCTATATTTTCAAAGACATGATTCATTCCATAACAAAGACTTCGTGCATCACAATATATACATCCATGAGTACATCCCCTATAAATATTCATTCCATTATTACTAGATAGTATTCCTTTTGATATTACCTCATGCATATACCTGTAACTTCCTTCCTTAATTACTTTAATGAAATGTAAATATCAAATTTAGCATTATCATAATCTTCATTTAAATATTCTTTTAAATAAAGCCATATGCTTTCACATACAGCTTATTATTTTTATATCAATGTAATCTATTATTCTTGGAACTACTTTTTCTTTACTGGAATCCAAACTTCACAATAGTAGTTTTCATCAAAATTCCCTTTTTCATACTCACTTGGATCACTATACATTTCTATATTATACCCTGCAGCAATTTCATAGTCTATACAGTTTGGTAACCACTCTGCAAATATTTTTTTATTAACTTCTTGAATTGATGATGGCATTGGTCCATAACAAGGGAAAATAGCCCAAGTAAACTTTGGAATTGTTTTAACTACATATCCTTCCATTCCTTCTTTTTCTTTAGAATAATCCTCTGCAATAAGGTACTCAAATTCATCCCCACCCATTTCTACATCAATATTAACACCATACATTCCACATATCTCTTTTAATTTTCCTTGTGAAATATGCTCATTCCAAAATGCAGGTACCTCCATAAATGCCGAATCATATTTAAATTTCTTAAAAGCTCCTATAACCTTGAACTTATCTTTCTCAACTATTTTGTAATCCATAATATATCCACCTTCCAATGAAAATTTGATTTTAAGGGGAACAAATGATTTTATCATTGCACCTTCCTTACGAACAGCAGATGGTGTAACTCCATGAAACCTTATAAATGCTTTAGTAAAGCTGTCTGGAGAATCATATCCATACTTTATTGCGATATCTATTATTTTTTCATTAGTGGATGAAACCTCACTGCCGGCAAGTGTAAGTTTTCTTCTCCTAATGTACTCACTTAAAGAATAACCACATAACATTGCAAATCCTTTTTGAAAATAAAAAGGAGAAATATTTACCTTATCTGCAATTTCATTTACGGATAAATCCTCCGTAATATTCTCTTCAATATAAGAAATAGCTTCTCTAATGCTTTCAATCCATTCCATAATTTTTACCCTCCCATTGCAATTCGTTAACCTAATCTTACTATCATGAAAAATTCATATCCCGACTTTTTAAGCTTTCTTTTGTCTTGTATTATAACATAAATCAATAATTCCACTAACATTCTTGTTCTTTACAAAGATATTTCCTTCCTATATACCCAATAAACTAATATAGGTTCTATTCCCCCTATCTCATAATCAATTATCTTATTCTCTTCTTCTAAAAGACTATCTTTAAATAAAAAATAAACTTTTTCTTTCTAGCTTCTCAATAAAAAATAATAAAATAGCAGATGAATGTGCATTGATATGCTCCCTTTATAGTAGACAGTTAAAATAATAAAACTATCATTACTATAGAGGGAGCAATTTTTATGGGAAGAAAAGCTAAGATATCATATGAAATTAAATTTAAATTTATAGAA
>NZ_JBCOAB010000060.1:13231-17333 GCF_040227035.1 Clostridium sp. RTP31139st1_H3_RTP31139_211217 | reverse complement strand
CGCCAGCGTTCGTCCTGAGCCAGGATCAAACTCTCACTAAAAAGTTTAATCATTTGCTCAAATTACTTTGAGTCTTTATTTTAAGACTCTCAAAAGAATTGCTGGTTTACTTAATTTATATTCTGTTCAATTTTCAAAGATCATTTGCAATCAACCTGACTGCCTATTCATAATATCATTTATCTTTTTATCTGTCAACACTTTTTTAAAACTTTTTTTTGAAGTTTTATTTGTTCATGTTTTAGACCTTCGTCTCAAGAACTTTTTTTAATTTGTTCCCGACGACGTGTTTTATATTAACATGATTAATAATATGCAAGCTATATTATTTTGCGATATTATGCTATTTATTTTTATCTTTCTCATTATATCTATATAATTCTAACTTTTTCTTATATTGATACACCAGGATTTGTTGTTGCTATTCCCTTGCATATATTTAACATATTTAGTAGTTATTAAACTTCTCCACGTTCATATCCTATTATTTTCATAACGAAATTTATTGATATATGATCCCAATCTAATTGATTTTTTAAAAAAATAACTACATTTAACAAAGTATTTATATTATAAAAGCAAAAAAATAATTAATCTTTTAAAATTCTTGCTCTTACTTATATACTCTATTCAATGTAGTTATATAGACTTTACTTTTTATATCTTAATAAAAATAAATTACTTTTAAATATTATTTACTATTTCTTTAAACTTATTTCCTCTAACTGCAAAATTAGGGAACATATCAAAAGATGCACAAGCTGGTGATAAAGTTATAATATCCCCTTCCTTTGCAATTTCTTTAGCTTTAATTACAGCTTCTTCTAATGAATTAACCATAATACTAGGAACTTCTATCCCCTTCTCATCTTTTAATTTATCAAAAGCTTCTTTTATTAAATATCTAGTATCTCCCATAAGAATTATTTCTTTTATAAAAGGATACCCCTGTTCAGCTAGCGGTTCAAAAGGTATATGTTTATCATATCCACCAGCTATAAGTATTACCTTCTTCTCAAATGCAAATAATCCAGCTAACGTTCTAGTAGGACTTGATGCTATAGAATCATTATAATACTTCACACCATCAATTTCTCTTACCAATTCACATCTATGCTCTACTCCTGCAAATGTCTCAGCTACTTTTTTCATTGTTTCAATTTCAACATCATCCTTTGTAGCTATAAATGCAGCTAAATAATTTTCTACATTATGCATACCTTTAATTACTATATCATTTTTCTTACAAACTTCTTTCCCTTCTAAATATAAGGTACCATCTTTATAGTATGAACCATTTGTAATAACTCTTTTTGATGAAAATTCTCTAACATGCCCTTTAGCTTCCTTTTCAAATCTATAAGTTATTTCATTTTCTCTATTTAAAACTAATACATTATCTTCATTTTGATATAAGAATATATTTTTCTTTGCATCAATATATTCCTGCATATCCTTATGCATATCTAAGTGATTAGGTGCTAAATTAGTAACAACTGCTACATCTATTGGAGAATCCATTGTCATAAGCTGAAAGCTTGACAACTCTAAAACTACCATATCATCAGCATTTATTTCTTCTATATTAGAAAATAAAGGTGTACCTATATTTCCCCCAACCCAAGTTTTATATCCTTGAGCTTCTAATAACTTTGATATTATAGTAGTAGTTGTTGTCTTGCCATCAGATCCTGTTACTCCATATATTTTCCCTTTACAATACTTAACGAACTCTTCCATTTCAGATGTAATATACGCACCTTCATTCTTCGCTCTAACTAGAGCCTCGCAATCTATTCTCATTGATGGAGTTTTAAAAACTACCTCAAATCCAGTTAATTTCTCTAAATATCCCTTACCTAACTCTAACTTAACACCTTTTGATTTGAATTCACTTGCTATTTTTCCTAATTCATTTTCTTCCTTCATATCAAAAGCTGTTACTTCAGCGCCTAACTTTACTAAAAAATTTATTAAAGGAATATTACTTACACCAATACCTACAACAGCAACATTTTTACCATTAATAAAACTTTTAAATTCCTTAAACTCTCTCATTACTGCCTCCAACTAAATTATATTACTTTATAATTTATAACTATTAATAATTCTTACCAATATACAAATAATTATATCATTATACTTTCTCACATTCTATAAATATAAAATTAAAAACACTTTTTAAAAATAAAAACAGCAAGAAATAATTATTAATAATCATCTCTTGCTGTTTCTTAATTAAAACTCTAAACTTTTAGCAATAAAGTGAGTTAATTTACTAATTTCAACTCTTTCTTGAGTCATAGAGTCTCTGTGTCTTATAGTAACGCATCCATCATTTTCAGTTTCAAAGTCAACTGTAATACAGAAAGGTGTTCCTATCTCATCTTGTCTTCTATATCTCTTACCAATACTTCCTGTTTCATCATATTCAACATTAAATTTCTTTGCTAACATTGAGTATACTTCATCAGCTTTATCTGATAACTTCTTAGATAATGGTAATACAGCTGCCTTATATGGAGCTAAAGCTGGATGTAAATGCATAACTGTTCTTACATCTCCACCTTCTAACTCTTCTTCATCATAAGCATCTACTAAGAATGCTAAAGCAACTCTATCAGCTCCTAATGATGGTTCTATACAATATGGTATATATTTCTCATTAGTTGTTGGATCTAAATATGACATATCAGTTCCTGAATGTTCTGCATGTTTCTTTAAGTCATAGTCTGTTCTATCAGCTATTCCCCAAAGTTCTCCCCAACCAAATGGGAATAAGTATTCTATGTCAGATGTTGCATTCGAATAGAATGATAACTCTTCTTCACCGTGATCTCTCATTCTTAAAGATTCTGGCTTTACTCCTAAATTTAATAAGAAGTTCCAACAGTAGTCTTTCCAATATCCAAACCACTCTAAATCAGTACCTGGTTTACAGAAGAATTCTAATTCCATTTGTTCGAACTCTCTTGTTCTAAAAGTAAAGTTTCCTGGAGTAATTTCATTTCTGAAAGATTTACCTATTTGAGCTATACCAAATGGAACTTTCTTTCTTGAAGTTCTTTGAACTGATTTGAAATTTACAAATATACCTTGTGCAGTTTCTGGTCTTAAATATACCGTATTTGCAGAATCCTCTGTTATACCTTGGAAAGTCTTAAACATTAAATTAAACTTTCTTATATCAGTATAATTCATTTTTCCACATTTAGGACAAACTATGTTATTCTTAGTTATGTATTCCATTAGTTCTTCATTAGTCCATCCATCAGCACAAGCAACTTCTACTCCATTTTCAGTCATATGATCTTCTACTAATTTATCTGCTCTAAATCTTGATTTACATTCTTTACAATCCATTAATGGATCTGAAAATCCTCCAACGTGTCCTGATGCAACCCAAACTTCTGGATTCATTAATATCGCACAATCTACTCCAACGTTATATGGACTTTCTTGAACGAATTTTTTCCACCAAGCTTTTTTTACATTGTTTTTGAATTCAACTCCTAATGGACCGTAATCCCATGAGTTTGCAAGTCCTCCGTAAATTTCTGATCCAGGGAATATAAATCCTCTACTTTTACATAAAGCAACTATTTTATCCATAGTCTTTTCTACTGCCATTTTACTACCTCCATTTTTTACGATAACTTTATTTCTATAAATTATATACAAATAAATTATTCGTATTTATTTTTTATAATAAAAAAAGCCTTATAACCATAAAGGGACGAAAATAAATTCCGCGGTTCCACCCTTCTTGGCTAAAGCCCAACTTTACAAACTACACTCAAAAGCTCCCTTCATCTTAACTTTTTAATGATTTACACCACCCATCATCTCTCTAAAAAAAATATTAAAACTACTCTTCTTTTTCATCGTGCTTTATTAAATTATATATTAATTTTATCAAACACCTTATATATGTCAAGAAAAATTATATATTCTTTTACCTTATATAACAAAAGAGTTTTGTATCAACAGACATTATCTGCTCCTACAAAACTCTTTTAAAATAAAAATGGCTCCGCGAAGAGGACTCGAACCTCCAGCCTATCGGTTAACAGCCGAGTGCTCCACCATTGAGCTATCGCGG
>NZ_JBCOAB010000060.1:0-13132 GCF_040227035.1 Clostridium sp. RTP31139st1_H3_RTP31139_211217 | reverse complement strand
TGGCTCCGCGAAGAGGACTCGAACCTCCAGCCTATCGGTTAACAGCCGAGTGCTCCACCATTGAGCTATCGCGGAATGTCATTGCATAATTTATTATATCAGCTTTCTTATAAAATGCAACACTTTTTTTCTATTTTTTTATTTTTTTATTCTAATCCTTATTTTTATCTAATTAACCTTGCTTTTATTAATAAAGTCAGCAAACTAAAAATTAGTAAGTTACAAGTGATAAATTAAATATGGAGTGAATTTGAATATTTTAAAATATAATATTCAAGCTTCATCATATACTTAATTCATTCTTCACTTTATCTCTTGTAACAAAAAAACCACCTTCCGGTGGTTTTTTATTAGTTTATTGGTTTCATTGTTGGGAATAGTATAACGTCTCTTATTGATGCTGAATCAGTTAAGAACATTATTAATCTATCTATTCCTATTCCAAGTCCACCTGTTGGTGGCATACCTGTTTCTAATGCGCTCATGAATTCTTCATCGATCATGTAAGCTTCATCATCACCAAGTTCTCTTTCTTTTTCTTGTTGCGCAAATCTTTCTCTTTGAACGATTGGGTCATTTAATTCAGAGTATGCATTACATAACTCTCTACCAAATACGAATCCTTCAAATCTTTCAGTGAACATTTCATTTCCTCTCTTTTTCTTTGTAAGAGGTGAAATCTCTACAGGATAATCTATGATAAATGTTGGTTGTATCATATGTTCTTCACAGAATTCCTCATATAACATATTTAATACTTCACCTTTAGTTACAGTATTTAATGGTTTTGGGAATTCTAAATGTTTTTCTTTAGCAATAGCTTGAGCTTCTTCATCTGATTTAATTGTAGCAAAATCAACTCCAGCATATTCCTTAACAGCATCAACCATAGTGATTCTTCTCCATGGTGGCATAAAGTCTATTTCAGTTCCTTGGTAAGTAACCTTTGTTGTTCCATTAACTTTCTTGCACACTTCTGCAACCATATTTTCAGTTAATTCCATCATATCATTATAATCAGCAAAAGCTTGATATAATTCAATCATAGTAAACTCAGGATTATGTCTTACTGACATACCTTCATTTCTAAAAGTTCTTCCTAATTCATAAACTTTTTCAAAACCAGCAACAATACATCTCTTTAAGTATAGCTCTGGAGCTATTCTTAAGAACATATCTAAATCTAATGTATTATGGTGAGTTATGAAAGGTCTAGCAGAAGCTCCACCAGCTATTGTTGCAAGCATTGGTGTTTCAACTTCTAAGAATCCTCTATTATCTAAGAATTCTCTTATTCCTTTTATAATTTGACTTCTCTTCATAAAAGTAGACTTAACTTCTGGATTTGTTATAATATCTACTTCTCTTTGTCTATATCTTAAATCTGGATCTTTTAATCCATGCCATTTTTCTGGAAGTGGTTTTAATGATTTACATATTAATTCTATTTCTTTAGCTTTAATAGATATTTCACCTGTTTTAGTCTTAAAGACTTCTCCAGTACAAGCAACCCAATCTCCTAAATCATTAGATTTATATTGCTTTAATGCTTCTTCTCCAACTTCATCAATCTTTATAAATAATTGGATTTTACCATCTCTGTCGTAGATATCAGAGAAAACAACTTTTCCTTGTCCTCTCTTAGACATAATTCTACCAGCAACTGTAACATCTTTACCTTCTAATTCCTCATAATTATCTTTAACTTGTTGTGAACTATGAGTTCTATTTACTTTGTATACATCGAAAGGATCTTTCCCTGCTTCTTGTAATTGAACTAGTTTCTCTCTTCTTAATCTTTCTTGTTCATTGAATTGTGATTCTAGTTCTTGCATGTTCATTTCTTCAGTTGACATTCACTATACCTCCAATTAGTCTCTTCTTATTTCTAAGACTTCAAACTTACTTACTCCGCTTGGAACTGCAACTTCTACTACATCTCCAACCTTTTTCCCTAATAATGCACTACCCACTGGTGATTCATTTGATATTTTAAAATTCATTGGATCTGCTTCTGCTGAACCAACAATTGTATATTCAACTTCTTCATCAAACTCGTAATCCATAACCTTTACTATAGATCCTACTGAAACCTTATCCTTTGGTATTTCGCTCTCATCAACAACAACTGCATTTTTTAACATATTTTCTAATTGAATAATTCTACCTTCAGTAAACGCTTGGTCGTTTTTAGCTTCATCATACTCAGAATTTTCACTTAAGTCTCCATATCCTAAAGCTACTTTTATCTTTTCAGTAATTTCTTTTCTTTTAACAGTTTTTAAGTATTCTAATTCCTCTTCAAGTTTTTTTACACCTTCGTAAGTCATTATAAATTTTTTTGCTTGACTCATAATCTTTCTCCCCTTCAAAACTTAACCGTATTCAACTTATAAATAGGCAAGTTTAGTAATCTTAAAATCATTTTAAATATTATAAATCAGGCTATTTCATCTGTCAATAAAATAGCTGACTATTTTCAATGCATCATTTTTACAATATTTCTCTATATAATATATATAGCTAAATATTTTTTAATTCATTTTTATATTCTTGCAATATATTAAATACTTCTGCACTTGTTGATAACGTATTTACTATATTCCTTAATTCACTACTTTTCGGTAATCCTTTTAGATACCACGAAGCATGCTTTCTCATTTCTTTTACAGCCTTAAATTCGCCATCATATTTAATAGCTAATTCATAATGTCTTAAACACATATTTATTTTTTCTTCTGCTGTAACAGGTAAAATTTCTTGGCCATTTAATACTCGTTCTATTTGATTAAATATCCATGGATTTCCCATACTTCCCCTTGCAATCATTATAGCATCACACTGAGTTATTTCTTTCATTCTTAATGCATCTTCAGGTGTAAATACATCTCCATTACCTATAACAGGTATAGATACTGCTTTTTTCACCTTACTTATTATATCCCAGTCAGCTTTTCCTTCATACATTTGTTTTTTAGTTCTTCCATGAACAGCAATTGCATCTGCTCCTGAATATTCCATTACTTTTGCAAATTCAACAGCATTAATATTATGCTCATCATATCCTTTTCTAAACTTAACAGTAACAGGTTTCTTTGAAACTTTTTTAATTTCACTTACTATCTCTCCAGCTAACTTAGGATTTAGCATTAAAGCTGAACCTTCTCCATTTTTAGTTATCTTAGGTGCAGGACATCCCATATTTATATCCAAAATACATATATCATCTATATTATTAAAATGGCTTTGTACAACTTCTGCCATTATCTTAGGATCATTTCCAAAAATTTGAGCTGCTACTGGCTTTTCTTCATCTGCAATTCTTAATAAAGTTTTAGTATTCTCACTTCCATAATATAATGCTTTTGCACTTACCATTTCCGTGTATACTAATCCACATCCCATTTCCTTGCATAATCCTCTAAATGAAATATCCGTTACTCCTGCCATAGGTGCTAAGAAAACACTTTTTTCAAAATTAAGGTTTCCTATTTTCATTTGTTTACTCCTTATTTTTATCGTAAATTATTCTTAACCCCTCTAATGTTAAGCTTGAATCAACCTTATCTATTACATTTGTTGATTTAGCTATTAAATTAGCTAAGCCTCCTGTTGCAATTACATATGGGTTTTCATATCCCATTGCAACCATCTCTTTTTTAGTCTTGCTAACTATATATTCTACTTGCCCTATATATCCATATAATATACCAGCTTGCATACTTGAAACAGTATTCTTACATATTATATTCTTTGGTAATTCTAACTCCACTCTAGGTAACTTTGCCGCTCTTTCAAACAATGCATCTGAAGAAATTCTTACCCCCGGACAAATACATCCACCTAAATAATTTCCGTCTTCAGTAACTGCACAATATGTAGTTGCAGTTCCAAAATCAATTATAATTACATCTCTTCTATATATTTCATGAGCAGCTACTGCATTTACAATTCTATCCGCTCCAACTTCCTTAGGATTATCATATTTAATATTTATTCCAGTCTTTACACCTGGGCCAACAATTATAGGATTTATATTAAAACTCTTCTTAACCATATTCTCTAAGGAATGCATTATATTAGGTACAACCGAAGAAATTATTATTCCTTTTACTTCTTTTGGATTTAAATCACTTTGATGGAATAATTGTATCATTTGAATACCATACTCATCTGAAGTTTTTTTAGAATCAGTAGAAATTCTCCAACCAGCTATATACTCGTTATCTTTGCATACTCCTATAACTATGTTGGTATTCCCCACATCTACCAGTAGAATCATAAACGCGCACCACCTTAACATAATTAAAGCAGCCCTAAAGCTGCTTTTATTGTACTATAAACAGTAATTTAAACTAATACTTTAATTTTAACAATTACATGTTATTTGTCAAGTGTTGTAAATTTTTATTTTTAGAACAATCCTACAATTTCACCATTTTCTAAAATATCCATTCTATTTGCTGCTGGTACCTTTGGTAAACCAGGCATTGTCATAATATCACCAGTTAATGCTACTATAAATCCAGCTCCATTTGAAACTCTAACTTCCTTAACAGTAATATCAAACCCTTCTGGTCTACCTAATAATGCTGGATTATCAGATAATGAATATTGTGTCTTTGCCATACAAATAGGTAGTTTATCTAATTCAAATTTTTCTAACTCTGCAATTTGCTTATTTGCTGCTGGAGTATATCTTACATCTTTTGCCCCATAAATTTCCCTGGCAATAGTTAATATTTTTTCTTTAATACTGCTCTTTTCATCATATAAAACTTTGAAGTTAGATTCTTTATTTTCTAATATATCATTAACTATATTAGCTAATTCTAATCCACCTTCTCCACCTTTAGCCCAAACATCACTTAAAGCAACCTTAACGCCTAATTTATCACAGAAATTCTTTATATATTCAATTTCTTCATCAGAATCAGTTAAGAATTTATTTATAGCTACTACTACTGGAATATTATATTTTTGCATATTTTCTATTTGCTTTTCTAAGTTAACTATTCCTTTAGCTAGTGCTTCAACATTTGGAGTATTTAAATCTTCTTTTTTAACACCTCCATGATGTTTTAAAGCTCTCATAGTAGCAACAACTACTACACAATTTGGTGTTAATCCACCATATCTACATTTAATATCTAAGAATTTTTCTGCGCCTAAGTCAGCTCCAAAACCACCTTCTGTAACTACTACATCACCTAATTTAAGTGCCATTTTTGTAGCAAGTATTGAGTTACATCCATGTGCAATATTTGCAAATGGTCCTCCGTGAATTATTGCTGGAGTATTTTCTAAAGTTTGAACTAAATTAGGTTTAACAGCATCTTTCATTAAAAGAGCCATTGCCCCTTGAACATCCAATTGTTTTGCATAAACTGGATTTCCATCTAAATCATATGCTATTAATATATTACCCATTCTTTCTTTAAGATCGCTTAAGCTAGTAGCTAAGCAAAGAATAGCCATTATTTCAGAAGCAACTGTTATCATAAATCCATCTTCTCTTAGGAAGCCATTTATTTTTCCACCCATTCCTACTACTATATTTCTTAACGCTCTATCATTCATATCCATAACTCTTTTAAATATAATTCTTCTTGAATCAATTCTTAAAGTATTTCCTTGATGAATATGATTATCTATAGCGGCACATAGTAAATTATTTGCTGTTGTAATTGCATGCATATCTCCAGTAAAATGTAGATTTATATCTTCCATAGGTACTACTTGTGCATATCCACCACCTGCTGCCCCTCCTTTAACTCCAAAAACTGGTCCTAATGAAGGCTCTCTCAATGCTATAACTGCTTTCTTCCCAGTTTTACATAATGCCTGCCCTAATCCTACTGTAACTGTTGATTTCCCTTCTCCAGCTGGAGTTGGATTTATCGCTGTTACAAGAACTAATTTCCCATCTTTTTTATCTTTATTTTTATTTAATACATCTAAAGAAATCTTACATTTATACTTTCCATAAAGCTCTATATCATCCTCACCTAAATTTAGTTTTTCCGCAATCTTAACTATAGGCTCCATTTTTGCTTCTTGAGCTATTTGAATATCACTTTTCATATTATAAACCTCCCTAACATCTTCAAATTTTTAGTATACTTAATTATATCATTATAAATTCCTTTTTTAAACATAATTCGAACATTTTTATTATTTCCCTAAAAATCATTCGTGTTTTGATTTTATTGTAAAATATCTTTTTAATAAAAAAAATTAATAAACAAATGAAAATAACTTTGCTTGAAATTTTTCTAACATTTAAAATATGTCTTTTTTCTTTTCAAACTAATTAAGGTTTATTCGTCACACTTAGAACTTACCACTAAAAAAAGTAGCCCTAAGGCTACTTTTAGTTTGCGTCAAATATCATTTCAAATTCTTTTCCATCTATCTTTTCTTTATCAAGTAATTCATTGGCTACTGCATGAAGCTTATTGATATTAGTCTTAAGTAAATCTTCTGCTCTAGCATATGCTACTTCAATAAATTTCTTAACTTCTTTATCTATTTCTGCACCAATTTCCTCACTAAAGTTTCTTCCTCTTCCAAGATCTCTGCCTAAGAATACTTCATTATTATCAGAACCATAAGAAATAGTTCCAATTTCATCGCTCATTCCATATTCCATAACCATAGCTCTTGCTATTGAGCTTGCTCTATCAATATCATTCTTAGCACCTGTGCTTATATCACCTAGTATTAACTTTTCAGCAACTCTACCACCTAAAAGTCCTACCATTTCATCTTGTAACTTTTCTTTAGAAGTATATGCTCTATCTTCAGTTGGTAAATGCATAGTATATCCACCAGCCATACCTCTTGGTATAATACTTATTTCATGTACTGGGTCTGAATGTTTTAAGCACTTCATTACAACCGCATGGCCTGCTTCATGGTAAGCTGTAAGCTTTCTATCATGTTCACTAATAGCTCTACTCTTCTTTTCAGGTCCTGCAATAACTCTAGTTATTGCTTCTTCAAATTCATCCATTCCAATAGCTTTTTTACTTTTTCTTACAGCTAAAAGAGCAGCTTCATTAGCTAGGTTTTCTAAATCAGCACCACTAAATCCTGGTGTTCTCTTTGCTAGTACCTCTAAATCTACGTCAACAGCTAAAGGCTTTTTATGTGTATGAACCTTTAAAACTGCTTCTCTACCTTTTCTATCTGGTCTTTGAACAACTATTTGTCTATCAAATCTACCTGGTCTTAATAATGCTGGGTCTAAAATATCCGGTCTATTTGTTGCCGCTATCATTATGATACCTTCATTAGCTCCAAAACCATCCATTTCAACTAGTAATTGATTAAGAGTTTGTTCTCTTTCATCATGCCCACCACCAAGGCCAGCACCCCTTTGTCTACCTACAGCATCAATTTCATCTATAAATATTAAAGCAGGTGAATTTTTCTTTGCCTGTTCGAATAAATCCCTAACTCTTGATGCACCAACACCAACAAACATTTCAACAAAATCAGAACCTGAAATACTAAAGAATGGTACTCCTGCTTCTCCTGCAATAGCCTTAGCTAATAAAGTCTTTCCTGTTCCAGGAGGCCCGACTAGTAAAACACCTTTTGGTATTCTAGCTCCCATTTCAATATATCTAGATGGAGCCTTTAAGAAATCTACTATTTCTTCTAATTCAGCCTTTTCTTCATCTGCTCCAGCAACATCATCAAAAGTTACCCTCTTAGCATCTGGAGACATCATCTTAGCTCTACTCTTTCCAAAATTCATTACTCCTTTTCCACTTCCACCACCTTGTGACTGTTGTGTAAAGAAGAAAATAAACACTACAAATAATAATATTATCATCCCCATAGGTATTATGGTAAGCCATACACTATTATTAGATGGTGCAGCATATTCTATCTTAATATCATTTTTTGCATATTGACTATTTAACATTTCCACCATTGTATCTGGCGCATATACTGTAAAATTCTTTTCATCTCTTGTCTGTCCAGTAACGAGCATCTTATCAGGATCAACTCTTATACTTTCAATTTCGTCATTTATCCACTTTTGTTGGAAATCACTAAATACTATTCTATCAGAACTACTTTCTCCCTTTAAAAGAAATGATGCAGCAAAAAATAATAATATTATAGCTATTATCCATACAGTAGCACTTGAATATTTCTTCATTCAAGGCCCCCCTTTCTCATAGTTTTTTTATTTTGTTTTTTAATAACTTACTTCTCATAAACCTCTCTTTTTAATATTCCTACAAAAGGTAAGTTTCTATACTTTTCAGCATAATCTAATCCATATCCTACTAAAAATTCATCTGGAGTTTCAAAACCAACATATTTACAATCTATATCAACCTTTCTTCTAGATGGCTTAGTTAATAAGGATACAATTTCAACTGAGCTTGCATTTCTACTTTTTAAATAATTTGATAAATAATTTAATGTAATCCCACTATCAACTATGTCTTCAACTATAATTATATGTTTTCCTGAGATTTCACTATCTAAATCTTTAAGTATTCTAACAACACCAGTAGTTTCAGATGAATCTCCATAACTAGAAACTGCCATAAAGTCAATTTGGCAAGGAATAGTTATATTTTTTATTAATTCTGCTGCAAATATTACAGAACCTTTTAAAACTCCTACCACTAATAACTCTTTTCCTTTGTAATCTTCACTAATTCTTGATGCTAATTCCTTCACTCTCTTATTAATAGCTTCTTCACTAAATAATACTTCTTTAATATCTTGTAACATTGTCACTATTCCTTTCTGTCAAACGTAATTTTTAATATATTTTTTGTATCCTGAGTTATTCTTGACTCTTGAGAAGTTTTATATCCAACAACCCAGGCAATTTTTTCATCAAAGCATAAAATAGGAACTTCATCTCTCTTTTCTCTAGGAATCTTCATATCAATAAAAATATCCTTAAGTTTTTTATTACCTTTCATTCCTAAAGGAATAATTTTATCCCCATCTCTTCTATGCCTAATTATAATCTCTTTTTCTATCTTATCATAATCAAATAACTTTATTAAGTTATTTTTAGAAAATTCTACCTTATTTTTATTATTAATAATTTGAAAACTAATATTATATTCCTCAAATACAATATCATTCAAAATACTATTTTTATTTATTCGCACTTCGCTGATCTTATCATCAATAATATTTTTTTCATTAACTTTAAATATAAGATCTCCATATGAGTTTTTGCATATTATATTATTAGTTAAGTTTATTTTCTTTCCTGTTGAATTTTTAGCTAAATTAACAATCTCGTATATATGCTTCATCTCGAAATTTTGATGACAATTAGAAATTTCTTTAAAAGCTTTTATTATAACTCTAGTAACTACAGCTTCCATTTCATTTACAAATAATTTTTTTGATACTTCTAACTGTTTAGCTTTAACTTTACAATATTTATTGTAACATTCTTTGGAATATTCTTCTATAAATTCATTATCTTTTTGTAATAATGATACCATTCTATTTAAAGTCTCAACTATATCCTCATTAAAATGTTCTTTCATATATGGAATTATATCTAATCTAACCCTATTCCTACTATAAATTCTCTCATGATTACTTTGGTCTATTCTCGGATTAAGTTTATTTTCTTCACAATAATCCTCTATTTCTTTTCTATTTAAGCATAATATAGGCCTTATAATACCATCTTCTCTTTTTGCCTTTATTCCTGTTAATCCTTCAAGTCCAGTTCCTCGCATCATACGCATAAGAACTGTTTCTGCTTGATCATTTGCATTATGTGCTACAGCTATTTTATTGTATCCATGCTTTTCTCTTATTTCTTCAAAAGCTCTATATCTTTCATTTCTTCCAGCCACTTCTAAGGAAACATTAGTATCATTAGCTACACATTCTATATCTATTCTTTTTACATAATAATTTATACCTAATTCACTACATAAATTACCTATATATTTTTCATCTTTATCTGATTCATCCCCCCTTAACATATGGTTTATATGTATTGCACCTAATTCTATATTAAGCATATCTTTTAACTTATATAATATATGTAACATGCAAACTGAATCAGGTCCTCCTGATAAAGCCACTAATATTTTATCTTCAGCTTTAATAAGTTCATTATCATTTATATATTCTATTACTTTATCTAACACTTATATTCTCCTATTTATTTATTTATAAATCTATAATACATTTACCCTATTTCAATGTAAACATTCTATATCTTAAGTTTATACATTTATTTCAAATTTAAATCTATTATCAAGATAATAAAAGTGCTCCTAAGAGCACTTTTATTAATAAGTTGAATATAATTTTGAAACTATTACTGTCATATCATCCAAAACCCTTCCGTTACTTTTTCTTTTAGCTTGTTCTAATATTTCCCTTGCTAAAATTTCCGGATTTACTTGTTCACCTTTTAAATAATTAACTATCCAAGTATATTCACCAACATTATCTTTATCAATATCTATAACTCCATCACTAATAGTTACTATTATATCTCCATTTTTAACTTTCTTCTTAACAGGCTTAATATCAATATCATCAACAATTCCAAAAGGCAAAGTTGTACTGTCAACAACTTCGATTTCGCTGCCTCTTTTAATAAAACTCATACTTGCTCCAACTTTTATAAACTGAGCTTCACCTGTATATAAATCTATTGAATTCATATCTAATGTAGTAAATTTTTCATCTTCACTAAACTTCATTCCCATAATAGAGTTTACTGCATTTAATGTAGTTGCTTCACTAAACCCACCTTCATTAAACTTTTCTATTAATTCAATAGCTGCTTCACTTTCTAAACCTGCTTCCGGTCCTGAGCCCATTCCATCACTTAATATTGTTACATATTCGCCTACCTTATTCTTTCCAAAACTATAACTATCTCCTGAATATTTCTCTCCATCCTTAACATTAAAAGCTACAAATGAAGAAACATTATACTTACAAGTTTCTTCCATAACTATTGAGCATTCATTAGTTTCTGGATCAACAGTACACCCATCTTGAGCTATACTTAATGGTGTTCTTACAAATTCACTAATAATAGGCAATATATATTTTCTACAATAACTTTCACCATCATAACTGTCTATTTTTATTTTAATCTTTAAACGCCCTTTTCTATCAGTATAGGAATAAATATTATTGTATCTAATTTTATTTTTAGCCAATGTCTTTCTTAAGACTTTATCAATTTCTAAACAACTATTTACATTACTATTAAAATCACTAAGAATCCCAGATACCGTTATAGACATATTATTTATTTGATTAGCTATAACTTTTCTGCCTTCTATCAATCTAGATTTTAAAGCTTCATTAACTGTATAAGTTGAAAATAAATCTTCTGCGCTCTTTAATAACGTAGTTCTCTTTACACATTTTAAATCTAATTTTTTAGGTAAATATACATTTTTATTTTCACAGCTTAACATAAGTTCTCCAAACTCTGAAAAAGTACTATGCAACTCTCTTCCCCAGCACTTACTATTCATTTCACAGCTTTGACAAACTCGATCTGCCAAACTTTCTATCATAGCAGCTCCTTTATTTTTCATAAGTAATTTTTCATTACCTGATAAATCTTCAATAGATGTTGCTACCGCTGATAAAGACCCTCTCAATGCTTCTAGTCTATCTACAAACTCTAATTTAATACCTTCAACTTGTGCATCACTTATTACATTACTTTTTTCATCATTACTAAGTTCTCTTAATATTTCTTTAATAACATTTGCCGGAACAACAAACATAATTACTGCTGCAAGGCAAACTTCTATACCAAATTGAATACTTATTTTACCCGTATACGCTTCCATCATAAACATAGATATAACATAAGCTAATATTGAGAAGCTCTTTCCTGTCTCTTTAAATACACCTACAATCAACCCACAAATTGAATACATAGTTGTTGATATAAGCAAATCATTATTAGCAATTCCTATTATTATTCCCATTGTTACACCTAATATAGCTCCAACGTTACTTCCTGCTGCATAAGCAATTGTTATCACCATAGCTAAAGCTATTATAGTTCTTATTTCAATTCCTAATATCGCAAAATTTCCTATCCCCGCTACTACTAAACAACTTAAAATAGCTATACTTATTAACTCTTCTGTTGAATAAAAGTAATTTGTGTTTAATTCTTGCATACAACCAATTCCATAATTCAACATATAAAATACTGGTATTATTAATAAAGCTTTAGTTAAAGAAAAAATTAAATTAATTTCAAAACTTTGCTCTCCAATAAACAACCCCACCGCTAATGTTACTCCGACAATAGCCAAAAAAGCTATGCTATTTTTAAATTCTTTATTAAGAGTATTACATATAATTTTACATAATAATATTGCTGTTGATATAGAAACATAAATTATTATATCTTTACCTTTACTATACCCTATAAGATATCCAACATTAACCGCTAAATAAACTAAAAGTAGTTTCTTAAAATCACTTTTTTTCACCATGGATAAAAAATACCCTATTCCAAAAGGAGCTAAATATAAGCCTTCAACAAAACCAAATCCCACTCTGCTTATCATAACTCCTGAAGCTAATACTACTAATAATCCTATCAACCCATTTTCAAAATCCAATTTTTTTGTTTGCTTTTTACTATCTACCCTTCTATAGCTAGGTACCTCTACTCCATAATCCATAACCATCAATCTCCTCTTAAAAATCCTACTAAAATAATAGCACTATTATAATTAGAGTTATGTCAATTAATGTTTATGAAATTTTAAATTCGTAAGACAATTATCCTTTTTTTTCCAATCAATATTTTATTTTTTTCTTTTTACACTCTTTATTTACACTTTAAAAATGTTTAGACCTATTTTTACTTGAATTATTTTGCTATTTAAATTGTATTTTTTGTCGCATATAATCAACATTTTTTTATATTCATTAGGCATATTATCAAATGTCATTTAATATACTTTTAATTTAAATAATCATAATCATTTATAAAATTTAAATTTAATAATAAAAAAGAGATACAAATTTCTTTGTATCTCTTTTGGTGCTGAAGACCGGAATCGAACCGGTACGGTATCGCTACCGCAGGATTTTAAGTCCTGTGCGTCTGCCTGTT
>NZ_JBCOAB010000059.1:0-17365 GCF_040227035.1 Clostridium sp. RTP31139st1_H3_RTP31139_211217 | reverse complement strand
CAGTTAATGGCTCTATTTCTTCATTAACCGTATCATCACTTAGATACATCCCGTTCGTAGTGTTATCCAATTGTTCGCTATTATTTTTTATCTTTTCTTCAACAGAAATGAATTTTTCTTCAACTTCAGCTTTATTAGCTTTATTTATTTCCATTTCCTTTACTGAATTTTTATAATTATCATATTCAGATAAAGCAGCTAATCCATTAAGCAGAGCTGTAAATTCATTAGTAGATACAATAGATTTTTCGCTATTAATGCTTTTAACAACTTCTAACTCAAATACAGAAGAAGTTAATTTTTTATCTCCTTCTGTAACCATTAATTCAATTTTTACTATACCTTGTGCTGCTAAAACCTGATTAGTTAATTCTAAAGTACAATAACCAAGATTATAATTATTTACTATTAAATCATTAAATATTTCTCTTCCGTCAGGCTTAATCATATATGCTCTTACACTTCTATTTTTTAAGTTAAAAGGAATTGATCCATCTAACAACTGAAAAAGCAAGAATCTACTTTTAGTATCTCCTTGCTTCGCTTTAATTTTTTCATATAATTTATATTTATTTAAATCAAATTTAATTGTTTTAGTATTCATAATCTCTCCTATCTATAACTCCTCTAAATTAGATAGTCTTTCTTCAATGTTTAAAATTTTATTTTTTAATTCTACATTTTCATTTATTAAAGCTTTAGTAGATAATATTCTTCTAGCCCTCATACTGCTTGTCCATGTAAAAACTCTTTCTCTTATGTTTAATCCAGTTCGAGGAGCTTCAACACACATTAATTGTCCATCTGAATTTTTCCCGCTATATAAATAAACGTGTTCTGGTACTCCAGGAGAACTAAAGTTGCTAAATACCAAATCACCTGGTTGCAAATCATTAACTGTAACTTCAATACCTTCATTTATTTGTGTATAAGTAGTTCTGCTAATAGATATTCCATTATCATTATAAGCCCATTGACATAAACCACTACAATCAGTTCCAGCAGATGAACCTAATGGTGGATAATTACCACCCCATACATAAGGTTTACCAATTAGCTTTCTAGCACTTTCAATTATAGAGTTTTGTTCTGCTCCTCCGCCATTCCCTCCTGGATTGTTGCTATCATAGATTACATCACCCTGAAAATTCCTGATAACCCCAGTAACTTCTCCATTTATCTCTAAGTCTCCATTTATAGAAAAATTCTTTCTTCCTTTATCCTTCCAGAAAAACTTTTGACCCGATTCATCATAAAATGTAAATTCATCTAACCCAATTTCAAAGTAAGTCTTGCCAGTTGTTTTATCAACAAATAATAGATTTCCTGTATGAGATATACATAAATTATTAAATACAGAATTGTATAGAGAATGCTCATTATTTTTCCCAAAGTTCATTATATAATTCATCATCCCCATATTTTGCAGTATAGAAATTGGATTTTGTCTTTCTAAAACTCCATACTTATCAAATTCTATATAACTTTTAAACTCTTCCCCATCTTTTCCTTTATGTTGATACCCTATAGATAGAGCTGAATCAATATCATTGACTAATCCTATCATAGGCTTTGTACTATCATCTGTTCTAACTAGAGAAGTTAATGCACCAATGTAATCTCCTTCTTTCGCCCAGTTATAAAGCATTATTGAATTATTTTCAATTCTAATTGCATCTTTGCCATTATTTTTAAAAAGAGCTCCTCCTGTTTTAGATAAATCTATTTCAAAAGACCCATCTAGATTCCGTATTAATACAGCTGATAATATCCCAGCTATTATATGATCTGCTATAAACCCTTTACCAGTTCCAAATGTTCTAAAATCCCACTCCTTAGTTCCAGGTTTAAAAGAACTTGCTATTTCAAAGCCCATAGTTCCTAAACACATACATCCAAAAGTTGGACTATCTTCTATTCTGTCTTCAAATAAAATCGCTCTTACATCTTGTTTTTGAGCTATATCCTTCATCGCCTTAAATTGTGTTTGAATAGCATTTATAGTACCTTCTAATGTTTGTGCTTTAACACTACCATTGCTATTTAAAATATTGTTTACTTTGCTTTGTATATCTGCTTGTTCATTGAAAAAATTGCTAACTACATTACCTAATTCTATATAAGTATATTCTCCAGTTATTAAATCTCTTTCATAATCTATAACTCTAGCTTTAACATCTATATCTAAATGCTTTATATAACAAGTTACTGTATCTCCTTTGTTAACTTCAACAAGCATTTTAAAATCTTTATATGCTGTAGTATTAGCTAAATTAATCATATCAATTTTATAATTTATTACAGGCTTATCTATCCCATTATCAAATAATAAATTACATTGTTTAATTAATTCAGCTCTAGCTTCTTCTATTGTGTCAAAACCTTCTTCATCATCAGAGCTCTCCTTAACTTTTATATCAGGGAATTCTATAACCCTCATTTTAGGTTTGGTATATTTATTTATTAAAGGACTATCTACCCATTGAGCATTACCTTCTAACATAATTCCATCATACCCGACTGGAATTATTCTAGTTACTACTTCTTCTATATTTACATCCTCTTCTATTTCATTAAGGTTATATCCAAATTCAACTCTAACTCCGTTATCAGCACCAATTCTATCATTGATATAAACATCAAAGTTTTCACAATAGAACTCTCCACCCCAACGATTGATAAAAGAATTTTCTTCATCCCCTAAAAGAGATTCTACAATGTTTTTTCTAACATAATAAGCGGTATTTGAATTTGAAATATTACTATGTCCTGTAAATCCTGTGTCTTCTAAAATTATATTTAAAGCTTCTTGACCTATTTTATTAGTAGGTCTTACATCTAATAAAACTTTATCTATTAAATCATAAAAAATAGGCCTTGCATAAGCTGTTACACTATACAATTCCCTAACTACATTATATATTCTATAAAATTTTTTCTTACCATTTTCCTCTGCAGCAATAACATTTTCAAAATTAATATACTTCCATCTACCTTCATCATCAATAAAATGCTCTAATGTCACTAAACTTTCACTATCTTTATATGCACATGAAGTTGGATCTAGAGTTATATCTCCATTTTTATCATAATTCGTATTAGTTTTTAAATATATCTCTATCATTATAAACACCTCAAATTAGGAGTAATATAAATTTCAAATCCCTCTGTCCAAGAAAAGTTATTGTAACCTTCTTGTAAGTATAAATCTTCGTATTTACCTTCAAGAGCTACATTATTAATTATTCCTTCTTTAAAACATAGACCTTTATCAGTATCTATAATTAATTCTTGTCCTACATTAGCTTTTATAACTTTATTATTTATATTAAGAGTTAAGTATCCTTCCCCTACAACACGATAAATAGGCTTAGAAACTAAATAATCATTATACACATAATTATCTAATTTAAATTCATCTTCATCTATATAAACATACGGGTCACAAAGAAATGTAACTGTAAATTTCCCAGCTTTTCTTATTAATCTTTCAGGAGTATCTATTACTACCGAATTAACTCTATAATAAACTTCTAAATCATCACTAAATTTTAATTTATTATTTATTTGGGATAATAACCATTTCTTTATAATCCTAAAATCCTTATCCCATTCAGATGCATCTTTAGAGATAAAATTAAATTCGATAGGTATTTCTACATCACTATATCCTTTCTCTATATATAAAGTTCTCCCACCTGGTACTTTAACTGTTTCATATTCCATTTCTGGGGCAGGTTTTGAGGGTCTTGTCTCTATCATCGTCTTAACATCTAAGTTAGTTTTGTTATTAAAAATAATAAAATATCTATGCAAATCTAACCCTACCTTTCTTAACCATATAATTTTTAGCGCTTCTTCCTACATCATTTACAACAAGATTTTTAGTTTCTTTTCCTATTGTTTTGCTATCCAATTTAGTTTCATTTGTTAAGTATACATTAATTTGGTTTGACTCTAATGATCCATTACTGCTGAAATCAGGTGCTACTATATTAGGAATTGAAGCGTCAGCCATTCTTTGTCCTGCTCTTGCTACTTCATCTTTCATTTCTGTTATACCATTTACAAATCCTTCACCAGTATAAACACCAAACTGCTTAAATACCCTTGAAGGGGAATGTATTCCTAATAGCTTTTTAGCTCCTTGAATAGCTCCATCTACAACACCCTTAACACTATCAACAACGCTACTAGCCATATTCTTTATACCATTTATTAGTCCTTGAATTATGTTTTTACCAATATCAAATAAATTAATATTTTTAAAGAAATCCATGACATTGTTCCAAATGTTTGATATTGTCTCTTTAACTTCTTTCATTTTTCCTGAAATAGAATCTTTTATATTGCTGAACTTTTCCTTTACATAAGATTTAACTATTTCTAATCCATTTGAAAAAATTTCTTTTATATTACTCCATGTTTCACTAAAGAAATTCTTTATACTTCCCCAAATTTCAATAGATTTAGCTTTTATTTCATCCCAATTTTTATATAGCAATACTCCTATTGCTATTAATGCTGCTATTGCTGCTATAACTGCTAAAACTGGTAATGCTATAGTCCCAATTCCAACTCCTAAAGCTGTAGATAATCCAGTTAGTGCTGTGATTATAGGCGATAATGCCATAAATAGCCCCATCAATATTCCTAAAACTGTTAAGACTGCAGTTATTGTTGCCGCCAAAGTTGGATTATCTTGTATCCACTGTGCTATATGTCCAATTAATTCAGCAATAAATATTAACAATGGTTGTAATGCTAATTGCAAATCTAACATAGCTTGTTGCATTGCTATTGCAGGATCTACATCTAATCCCGATGTTAATTCATTTAGTTCTCCTAAATTTTCACTTGTTGTAGAAAGGTTATCATTCATTCCTAAAATTGCATCTGTTACTTTAGTTCCATTCTCTTCCCATAAGGTTCCAAAAATAGCGACTCCAGCTTGGTTTTGTATTGTCGCATCATCTATATTTTTTATAGCCTGTGCAACCTCTTGCATTGCTTTTTTACCCTCTTCTCCACCTGCAGCCACAGCTTTACCCCACTTTTGTAATTGTTCTCCTGTAGTGCCTAGCATTTTTGCAGTTGTATCATCTACTGTTTGCCCAAATTCCGATAAAACGATTCTTCCCTCTTTTAGACCATCTAATAGTACATCTATATTCCAAGTTCCTGTCTCAACACCAGCTGCCATAATACCTTGTATTTCTTCTGCATTATACCCAGCACGTGCAAGTTGACTCCCATATTCAGATATTATATCTAACTGATCTGGTGGAAATCCTATCTTTAACAACGAATTTACCATTGCCAAAGCTTCTTCATTAGACATATTCATGCTACTTGCCATCTCATTACTTTCCTGAATAAGTTCAGTAAAATCTATTTCATTATAAGCTGCAGCTATTGCACCTGCTGACTTTATTACAGAAGAATTACTTTCATCTGTTGCATCTTTGTTTAAGGCCCATTGTCTCCCAACACCTTCTAAAGCCTCTTCTGCATCTACGCCATACGCACTCACCGAGTTTATAGCTTCTTTTACACTCTGTTTTGACTCTTCTGGTACGTCGAAAGTTATATCAATTTTAGTATTAGTACTTGATACTTCTAAGGCTTTTTCAATTACTCCACCAATTCCATCAACTGCGGCAGCTCCTGCAGCTAATTCTAGTAATTCATTTCCTAACTCCTTAACACTTTCTTTTGCATCGTCAGAACTTTCTTCTACTCTATTAAAATCTGTTCTTAATTCTTGTACTTCGCTTCCATCAAGTTGAGATATTTCATTCTCTAAATCTTTAACTGATTTTTCTGCAAACTCTATTTGCCTTCTAAAAGATCTATACTTACCTTCTCCAATATCTCCATTTTTAAATTGATTTTCAACCTCTGCTTGTGTTTGCTTTAATTCATTTAACTGCTTATTAGATTCTTCAAGTTGCTTTTGTAATAACACTTGCTTTTGAGCTAACGCCTCAACATTACCTGGATCAAATTTTAATAATTTCTCTACCTCTTTTAATTCACCTTGTAAATCTATAACCTCTTCTGTTACTTCCTTAATACCTTCTCCATCCATCCTAGATAACTTCTCTTTTAAATTACTTATAGATTTTTCAGTGTATTCTATTTCTCTTCTAAAGGCTCTGTATTGTTTTTCACCAATTTCACCACTATTAAATTGTTTTTCAACCTCTGCTTGTGCTGCCTTTAATCTATTAAGTTTTTCAGTAGTATTTTCAAGTTGCTTAGTTAATATCTCTTGTTTTTGTGCTAATGCCTCAACATTACCTGGATCAAACTTTAATAGTCTTTCAACATCTCGTAACTCTCCTTGTAAATCCATAGACTTACTTGTTACATCACTAATGGCTTTTTCTAACCCTGTGGTTTTTCCTTCTAACTCGATAGTGATTCCTTTTATTCTGCTTTTTCCTGCCATATCATTCACCCCCTTATATTAGAAGTTGTCAAAGTCAGTTTGTGTAGCTTTTCTAGCTTGTTTATTATTTGTATTATTGCTATTATTTCTTTCAATCCATTCGTCCATATAGTCAAGGCACATTCCTATTGTCATTTCTTCTAATTCATATATATCTAACTCAACTTTTTTACATAAATAAAGGAATAGTTCAGTTGTTAAACTTTCACTATCCCCACTTGAATTTTCTATTTTTTTTTAGTTTTTATGCTTGATAATATTAATTCCTGAAGTTCTGGAATAATATCAAACAATGGAAATTCATCAAATCCATCAAGCCATGTCAAAGGATCAGGAATTTTATGGTCTGCAGTTTTTGCAAGAACCCAAATAACATTATAAAAAACATCAAAATCTAATTTGTCTATTTTTTTCATATCTATTTTCTTGCTATTTAATCCATCTAAAGCACTTAACTTTATTATGTCTGCAAAAAAATCTTTCCCAAATTGTCTTTTATAACGTAATGGTGTTGCTGCAGTGGATTTAAATGTTACTTGTTTTCCATCAATTAATATTGTTTTTTCCATATTATTTACTCCTTCCCTTTACTTACTTTCTCCAAAGACATTGCTGCAGCCTTTTCGTACACCTTTTTATACCAGTTATCATAAATGTTTGCTGGTGTACTTGTTGTGGTTTTTGTTTTCACTGATAAATCTGTACTTCTAGGACTTGATACAAAAGATAATTCATTTGTATTAGGCTCCTTAGAATTACTCTTTGTAGTTGATGCTATTGTCGGTCTATTAGCACTACAATTATATAACACATGTCTTGTTGCTTTTACATCTCCATCAAACTCAAATAGTAGAGCAAAAGGCTTTCCTTCTTTATCAGCTTTTTCTGTAATTACTTTATCTGTTTCGTCCTGTTCCTCTCCTAAACAATCTATTGCAAATTGATCTGGAATATTAGCAATATTTAATGTACCATCATACCCTTGATTATTTTGAGCAGCATAATATAACATGTCATCTGCATAAAATTCTGTCATTTCTCCTCTTGGCTCTAAGCTTATTTCAACTGCTCCTGGTATTCTTATAGGTGTTCCATAAGTTATGCCCTCTTCTGTCTCATTTTCTATAACTGCATAATGTGCATTTTTTAACCCGAATGTAACTTTATTTTCTTTACTTGCTGTCATTTATATCAACTCCACTTCATATATTCGTTGAAATACCCTTTCCTTTTCTATCCATTCCTCTGAACATTCGTAAGATATTTCATTTTCATCTAATAATTCTTCTAACTTTTTTTCTGCCTCTAAATTCTTTTCTGCTGTATAAAGTTCAATTTTAATATTTTCAATTTTTTTATATACTTTATTATCAGCAAACATATTTGAACTTCCATCTACTAAATATGTTATAAAAGGTAAACTTGTTTTAACTTCAAAATGTGAATAGGCTACTGGGAAACCAGTAGCCTTCAAAATAGCATATAATTTTTCTAAGGTCATCTTTTAATTACCTTTTCTACTTCACTTACATATTCTTTTATAGCTTGTTCTTCTGCAGGTTTTATATGTGGCTTTCCTGGAACTCTTCCTCCATTTACCTTAGCATGTCCATTTTCAAGTAAATGCGTTAACTGGTACTTAGTTTTATTATGGATTATTCTCTTTCCTTTTATAGTTGTAATTCTCCAACCTTTTGCATATTCTCCACCATTCTTTTTCCTTTTAGGACTGTTTTTCTTTAGATTGCTAACTGTCTTCTTAGCAACTTTATCTCCTGCTATTGAAATACCCTCTTCAACCTCTTCTTTGTATTCTGAAAGTATCTTAGCAAATTCTTTTGATATCCCTTTAACATTTACTTTACTCATTTTTTTCACCTACAAATTCACTACAAACTATTTCTAAAATTCCATTACCTTTACTATAAGTTCTTATAATCACATATTTAGTGTTTGAAAATATAAGAGCCTCTTCGCCCTTATACTCAAATTCTCGCATATTTATTTTTAATTCAGGTTTCATTCCTACTATTTTTGCATTATAAAATTCACTTAATGATATAGAGGATATATCAGCAAATACCTTCCTTTTCTTTTCTGTTTTTATCCAACCACCAATTTTTTCATCTTGTGTAAGCTCATTTTTTATTAAATATATAGGATTTATAAACTTCATATAAATTTACCCCCTACAAATTTGCATTGCTAACATTTTAAAAGCAGGGGAAAACTTAGTATCCCCCGACTTATTATTTAATAAATCATTAACACCTATTGATATACAAGCAAATACCTCTTCTTTGCTATCCTCTTTTATTTGAAGGCCTCCATTTATAAGATATTGCTTAACAGCTCTTATTTTACCTTTTATATTCCTTATTACTTCCTCATCCTCTGTCGTAATTCCTAAGTCTGCTAATACAAAAGTTAAAATTTCTTCCTCCATATTTACTCCTTATCTTCTTGTAAATTTTTCGTTCTTGCTCTAGATACACTTTTTTTCTTTAAATAAATTAATCCACCTGCACCAACTAATTTATTGGAGCTATCCTTTCCTATTGCCATTTTTCCATCTACAATCATTAAGCATTTATGAATCCACTTATTTTTATCTTCATCAAAATACTTTTTATAGTACATAGATAAGTTAGAATTTAATAAATATTGTTCTAAGTTTACTAATGCTCCAAACACTTCTTCTTCTGATGCATTATCATAACCTTTGAATTGATCTGTTGTTAATACTTCTCTACCATTTAATATTTTTCTTCCTTTTTCATCTATTCTTCCTAGGCCTATCTTTTGCCCTGTAGTATCTACCATTGAATTTAAATGCATTTCCCAAGTTTGTTTGTTCATCATGTAAACTAAACTATCATTATCATATGCTTCATCAACTGCAGCTTCAGCCTTTGCCCAGCCTTTAACAGTTCCTACTTCTGCTTCACTAAATGTTACAATATTCTTTTCTGGTAAATCTGCAATTTTTGTTAATCCTAAAGGTTGTCCACTACCTGAACCACTTACAACTGCCGTTTCGATAGCTCTAATCATAGCCTTTTTAAGTTGCTTTACCATTGTTTGCTCAAATATTGGTAACGCTACTGTTGCAGCTAATAAACCAATCGCAACCTTCGCCTCTAACATATGATATCCAAACGTTATTTTAGCTTCCATTTTTGCTTTCTTTTCATCTGAAGGTGTGCTTTCATCTGATAACCAAGTTGCTTCTGGCATTATTTCACTAATAGGTATAGCAACTCCGCCTTGATATTGAGTTTGAGTTATTTTATTAATTATTTTCCCTTCTACTGTTAAATCCTCAATTACTTTATTCATAATAGTAGTTGGTATAACTGCTGCAACATCTCCTACAACTGTTAACTCTGCTGATCTCTCTTCATTTTTAAACTTTTCTGGAATTGGTGTTCCACTAACTATATAATTTCTAAACGCTTGTCTATATTCTAATGAGCTATACATGTCCTCTTCCCCCTCTATACTTCTTCTTGATGGATTTCCTCCATATGTTCCTAATGGATTAAATGTTCTTTGTTCTGGACCTTCTCCATCATTATCACCTCTTGCTGCTGGATCTTCTCCTTCTCCTGCATCTCTTTCTGCTATTTGCTCTTCTAAATTTTTAATTTTCATATCTGCTTTTCTAATATCTAATTCAATTTTATCTAATTCTGATGCATTATTTGCTGTTGCAATACTATCATATAATGCTGCTCTTTCTTCTTTCGCTTGTTGTAATAATTTTTCTAAATTCATAATTTACTTTCTCCTTTTAATTAATTATTTTTATATTTAAATCGCATTTGCAATTTTCTTTTTCTTAAATCTATTCCATTAATTTGATTTAAATGAGATTCTAATAATTCAAAGCTTCTCGCATATACGGAAGTTGCATCATAAAATGGAGTGTCAACAACACTTACGTCATAGAGCTTTCTTATGGCTGTAACTTCCCTTACAGTTTCTTCATCTCCATAAGTCCAATTATCCCCTTTATCAGAAACTGAAAAAGCAAAAGACATCTTATCAATCAACCCTTCCTGGATAGATTTATAGATGTCTCTGTTACTTTGAGTATCAATTAACTCTGCTACTATTTTTAATCCTCTTTCATCTTTAATTAGCTGCAAACTTTTATTTCTAGTTCTGGCCATAATACACCAAGTGTCATTATGATTATATCTTAATGGTACATCTTCCATATCTGTATAATCTAAAGCACCCCTTTTTATTACTTCTGTAAACTTTCTACTTCCATATACATGTGTTGCAGGTTGGTCATATGTAATTGCATAACCTTCAATTATCATTTTCCCTTCTTCATTGTCCACAGCTCTCATTTCAATAAATCTCTGTTCATTTTTAACTTTACTCACTATTCTCCTCCTTTCCTTTCTTTACAGAACTCATTAATTGATATTGGTCAGCAATATCCCTATTAATATAATTTAAAGATTGTTTTCTTACATCTCCACCCTCAAATGGAGGATATCCAAATATAGATAAAACTTGATTATCTGTTAATGTTCCAATCCTAGTTAATAT
Source organism: Clostridium sp. RTP31139st1_H3_RTP31139_211217 (assembly GCF_040227035.1). Lineage (NCBI taxonomy): Bacteria > Bacillati > Bacillota > Clostridia > Eubacteriales > Clostridiaceae > Clostridium > Clostridium sp. RTP31139st1_H3_RTP31139_211217. Next base: position 6,345 of record NZ_JBCOAB010000059.1, on the reverse strand, counting down.
ATCTACAGCATTTATTTTATTTGTTGTATTCATATACATTAAACCCTGTTGATAAAAAATTATTTCATGTCCTATTTCTAATTGCCTATTAGTGAAGAGTATTTTTGTGAAGGCTCTACCTAAACTTATAATCATAGGTTCTAATTTCTTCTCATAATATGATTGATATTGCTCTTCTGTAAAATCACCATTAAATATAGGTCTAGATACTCCATAATTAGCTAATACTCTATTATCAATAAACTCCATTGTATCTTTATCAATAAACTTAGGATCTACAGTTATAGGTATATAATCACTCTTATTATCAATTGCTAATATTCCACTTTCTCCATTTTTTATTTTTGCTTCAAATTTTTGGCGCTCCTCTTCTTGTTTTTCTTCATCAAGCATTGTATTTATCTTTAAAACTCCTCTTATTGAAAAACTAGCTTTAACTCCCTTTTCTATTCCTTGAAGTATTGTGTCATTAGCATTTAATAATTTTAATAATCCTTTATTGTTAGGATTTCCATTCTGGTCTCCCCCCATAAAGTCATTTAAACTATAATCTTTTCTCCAATGAATAACGTCATCATACGGTAATACATATGGCTCTCCATCAGCAAAATAAAATTTTACAAATAATTTTCCTGTAGTATCTTCTAGAAATTCAACCGAACTTGGATTTAATGGCCATAAACCAGTATAGTATCTTTTATACTTCCCATTTCCTAAAGGAATTTTATTATATGTTGGATATATCCACGCATTTTTATTATATTCATACTGAAATACAATCTTAGAAATAAAATCCGATGTTGTCATTAATTGATTAGGTCCAAATTTTAATAATCTATTCAGTTCATCATTTTCTACTGTTTGCATTCCAGTCTTAGGATCTATTCTTATATGTTTAGGCAATAGCTTACTCATATCATTACATATTATTGATATTGCATTTTGAACTATATCACTTGCATATACATCATTCCCAAATTGACTAAATACAGGAGTATAACCATTCATCATTTTTGCATATTTCATATTTTGCATTGTCTTTTTAGCACCTTTAAGAAAATTAAATATCCCTATTTTACTCACCTCCTCACTATATCTGTATAATCTTTTTTATATCGATTTAAGGTTTCATAAGCGATTAATATTGTTACAGCTCCATCTATCCAGTTATCAGGTTTACCTTGAACCTTAACAGGAGCTCTTTTAGTTCCATCACTCTTCCATTTCGCTGATACATTCTTTAAGCACATTATATCAACTGGATTTTGTGCATAATTTAATAAGTTATCTTTTAAATCAGCTTCAACTTTATCCATAGCTGCCGATAATTCAAAAGCTTGGCCTATCTTTTCAACATCAAAGCCATAATCCTCCATGCCACTTTTAAAGGCTTTAGCTTGCCATTTATCATATCCAGTAACAAAAGTTTTTATTTTATATTTCTTATACAGCATAACAAACCATTCAACTACATCTGACTGCTCAACTTCATTACCTTCACACTCATGAATATAGCCATCTTTTATCCATTCTCTAAATCTATTCTTTGTTTCTCCATCTTCCATATCTCTTAATTTAGATTCTGGAATAAAGTATTTTGAAAAAGTTGCCTTTGATTTTGTTTTAGGATCATAAAATAATATTCTGGCATTTGTTAAGTCATTTGTTTCTGAAAGGTCTGCAGCACCAATTCCTATTTTACCCTTAAAATCCCCTATATTAGCTTCTAATTCATTTTCAATTACCTTATTGCTTAGCCATGCTTGGGCATTATTCTGTTTAACGTTAAAGTCTTTTGCTAATACAAAGGCTTTAGTGCTAGAACTGTCTCTTGCTTCTTCTATCATTCTTCTTAAAAATGACCATTTTTTTATTTTACCTATTCCAGGATTACTTTTTTGCCAACTTGCTTCATCTTCCCAAACTTCTTCCTCGCAATCTTGGGTATATAACCAAATAAGCCATCTTTCATTCTGCTTTTCTCCATTTAGAACTTTTCTAGCGTCAATTAACCTTTTATCTAAATACCCATCCTGGGTAAATCCCTCTGTGGTTAATTCAAAATATAATGGCTCATCTTGAGTTGATAAAGCTTGTCTTATAGGCATTACAAGAGTATCATCTTCCATCTCAAAAACTTCATCTACTGCACCAATACCAATATTACGCCCTTCTTTTGCTCCTGATTTTGCTGAAAGTTTTCTTATACTACCTTTATTTTGATAACTAAACTTTCCTTTTTTCTTCTTAGTCTTAGGATTTCCGAAGTAAATTCCTTTAAGGTTTTTTCTAGTAACTTTCTCTAAAGTTCTACTTTCCTCTCTCATAGAATTTATAGCATCAAACATTAATCCAGCCTGTTCATAATCATTAGAAGCACAAAGAATTTTCTTTCCCATTTCTCCACAAAACCATTCTGATAAACAAATAGCTCCAATAAGTGGAGTTTTACCATTTTTTCTGCCAACTAAAAAAAGTATATCCTGATACTTTCGGACATACCTTCCAACTTCTTCATCATATATTTTTATAGCAAATATAGCTTCTACAAATGCCCTTTGAAATATTTCTAATATGAACGGCTTACCTGCATGTGGGGCCTCAAAGTGCTTACATTCATTTTCAATAAACTTAATACGCTTTTCAGAAGCTTCAAAATCTATTTTTATATTCATTATGTTTTGATAAATAGGATCTGTTAATTCTTTTTTTAATTTTTCAAGTTGTAAATATAACTCTTCTCCAACAATTATTTCCTCATTATCAATTAAATCAATATATTTTAATATCCAACTTCTTTCTAAGATATTATTCGTAGTCATTTAATTCCTCTTCATCATCATCTAAAGTAGTTCCCAACACTTTTGAAAGCTTAATCATATAATTAATATAACTTGCTCTTATCTTTTCAATAGTTTTTGATACTGGTAACTCTTTCTGCATAGTTGGATTTTTAGGGTTTATTTTTATACGTCCACTCACCTTAATTATTTCGTGAAGTTCATCAAGCTCTACTTTAATTCTAGCAGCTTCCCAAATAGAACCGTCATTTAACTCTAATAATGTTTCATCTGCCTTACTAAATATTTCTTTTATTCTTTCATATTCTCTTTTGACTTTCACCTTTTTCACCTCATTTCCAAAACTTTTTCAAAAAAAGTCAAAATTTTGGTGTGTGCATAAATTACCTATCTTCCTTCTCGGTCCTTCTTAGTCCCAAAAAATTTTTACATGGGGGAGGCTATCTTCTGTATTCAGAAAACCATTTATCAATATAATTTATCCATTCTTCTTTATGATCAGCTCTATAGTCATTGCATGCTTCTAATCTTTTTATACATGTTTCTTTATCTACATCTAGAAATATTAGATTAGCGTTTGTCTCCTTCGCTAGTCGTTCTCTCTCTACCTTTCTTGGATATCCACCTATAATCCAAGCTGTTCTAAAGCCCCCATATCTTCTCTTAATATTTTCTATTATGGAATTTCTTATAGCGAATACATTATATTTAAGATTATCAGGCTTATCATATTTAGGAAGTAATGTAACTGCTTTATAAAGACTATCCATATCTACAACTATATCTCCCTTTTCCATATGTTCAATTACATATGAAGTCTTTCCACTCATTGGTGGTCCATAGACAATATATACTGACTTCTCTTTTCTCTTATGTCCTCCACCATTAAAACGTCCATGATGTTTATTGTGGCATATATGACATAATACCTCGACATTATCAGGATTAAGACTTATCATCTTATCTGTATAATTATCTTCTGTAAGCTCTATTATGTGATGTACTTGTATATGCTTTGATATTACTATCCTTTTATCACATCTCTCACAATGAATACCATCATGCTTACGTCTATCAAGTAATATTATTTCTCTAAATCTTAACCATTCATCTGACGAATAAAACTTTTTTAATACCCCTGTGCTCATTACCACTCACCTTGCTCTGCTTGTTTTTTTCTTATCTCTAATAGAGCTCTATCAATCTCCACCTTTGATGGATTCTCTTTCCACTTTCCTTTTTCCTTATTAATCAACCAGAACTTTATAGCTTGAACATCTGCTGGAACTTCCTTTTCAGTTTCTACTACAACTATATTTTCTTTCATGCATTTATTACCATTATCATCATAATAATTCTCCTTAACTTTACAAGGAACTGTTTCTTTAACTACATATCCAGTAGCCTTTTTATATAATGCATTTTCAACTTTAAAACTAGCTCTACTTTTACCCCTTTTTAGACTGTTTACAATGTCCAAATTCTGCTTTTTATAGTTTTCAAGACTTGACCTACTTATCCCTAAATTATAAGCAATTTGACTTTCCGATAATCCCATAGATGCCCAAATTTCAATGTCTTCAAGCCTTTTTAAAACATCATTCAATTTACTTTTTGCCATGTAAAAACACCTCCTAACATTTTGGACAATTGACTTTTTAAAACCTAAATTTTTAAAGGTATTTCCCAAATTATTTTTTAATTATAAATTCTATTTTTTTCTCCTACTTATCACATTCCTCTCTAAACATTGATATTACTTACTTTAAAGCATATTTTATAAATTTGTTTAGTTTTACTTATCTAGTAATTCTGTAAAACTTTCATTTAAAATTTCTTACTAATATATGCTTTTAATTTTTCTACCTTATTTTTTACATCATCAAAATAAGTAAAACATAATAGTAAAAAATAAAAAAATTATCGTTTCTTACTATTAAACGATAACCCCTTAACTAAACTATCTTTACTGTCTTGAGTAACTCCTATATATCTTTTTGTCACTGAAATATCACTATGATTTAATAAATCTTTTATAGCAACAGCGTCTTTACTTTCTTGATATAACCAATATCCAAAAGTTTTTCTTAATGTATGACAACCTATATTTTCTTTATACTCAAAATAATTTGCTGCATTATTTAAAATTTGCCAAACTCTTTGTCTTGTTATCGGCTTATTTTTACCTTGTCTACTTTTAAATAGATATTCATAATCATTCATTTCTTTGGTATATTCTTTATATATTTTTTTAAGTTCATCATTTATTGCTATTCTAGACTCTTTATTTGTTTTTCCTTCTCTAAAATAGATATAACTTTTATTCTTTACATCTCTAACCTTGAAAGATAGCATATCAGTTACTCTTCTTCCTAGATATATTCCAGTCATAAATAATACATAATCTCTTTTATTTTTAGACTTTAAATAATCTGCTATATCTAGTATCATCGAAAAATCCCTTATAGGCTCAACAGTATTCATTGCTTCACCTGCCTAATTGCTCCACCAGCTCCTCTTTTGTAAGCACTATGCCCCATCAATTCTTTAATTTCTTTTTCAGTTAGTTTTTCAGGCTTTTTATTAGAGTGCTTCTTAACTAACTTTCTATAATAATCTGGTTGAGATTCTTTTAATATTTCTCTTATCGTCACAATACACTCACCTCTTTTTTAATAAAAAAAAGCACTTAGAACTTGTCTAAGCGCTTTCCATATTTTCTATAATACTAGGATATCATGTATTTTTAGAAATTTGTGAGAAATTTTTCGGAAATTTTATAGAAATTTCTAAGAAACTTTATGGAAATTTTCACTCTTGTTATAAATTGAATTATATATTTCTTCTTCACCTTGTCTTACTAAATTATCTATTTGTCTCCTGCATCTATCCAACCTTTTAGCAGCTTGTGTTTTACTCATTTTATTTATATATATGCATATAATAGCTTCTTTAGCTTTTAAAGTTTTAATTAAATTTAGCCAATTATCAACTCTCTTATTTACTGTTTCATAATAAGCTATTCTTGCTTTTAAGCTATTTTTTTTATAAATTAATTCATCATTGTTTTTGCATCTTGGAGAACATTGTACTGCTTCTTCATATCCCTGTGACTTTAAAGTTTCTCCTAGCTCCAACTCTTCTAATTCAAGTTTCATATCTTCTATTTTAATTGTTCTTATTGGATATAATTGTAATTTTTCTCTTATGTCTTTTAGCTTTTCTTCTCTCATTGTATCTCCTTTATACATAATTGCTCATTTACGAGCATTTTATTTTCGATTAATTTTTATTTTTTAGCCCCTTCAACTCTTCTCTTAAAAATTGTATTTGATCTTCATATATTTTCTTAAGCTGTGGTGTATCATCACCTTCATAAACATAGCTTTCTAATCTTTTAATTCTTTCTTTTAACTGTTGTTCCCTTGCCTTATTTATTTCCAACATTTCTTATAATCACTTTCTTTTTTTTGAATTGTGCACTAAAAAATACCGCATATTCTTTTTTGAATAATACGGTATTTCTTCATATTTCATATATAAT
>NZ_JBCOAB010000058.1:0-17535 GCF_040227035.1 Clostridium sp. RTP31139st1_H3_RTP31139_211217 | reverse complement strand
GCTTATAGAGTCTGGGATTTATTTTTTTTTTGCAAAAGGGGCCTCGCACTAATTATTTAGTGCGACAGCCCCTTTTTATTATTAAGCTACTTCTCTTTTCTTACTTTCAAACTTGCTATCAACTTTAAATATCGCACGTGATACTCTTTTATATAATAAATATGTTGCTATACACACTATTAAAGCTTTTACACCATTGAAAGGTACTAATCCTAAGAATATATAATTTAGTAAAGCTGCTCCTTCTAAATTCATACCATATGCAGGTAATAAGAAAAATGCATTTGCAACTATACCTAGGACTTGCATAACTAATGCACCTATAACCATTCCTACTATAGCGGTCTTTTTACTCTTATTTCTATTATATAACCAAGCTGCAGGAACAACTAATGCAAGACCAATTATAATATTTGCTGTTTCTCCTACAAATCCTGTTTCTGTCCCCTTTATTAAGAATCTTAAAAATACCTTTAATATAACTATTATTCCACCAGTTATCGGACCATAAGCAAAGCCTCCCATTAATGCAGGCACTTCACTTAAATCAATTTTAAGCCATGGAAATGCAGGTATTATTGGAAAATCAAAATACATTAACACTACAGCAATTGCAGCTAATAAAGAGATTTTAACCATTTTGTTTAAATTTTTTGATGAATTCATATATTTTCTCCTCCCAAAAGATATCCTTCGGGGCAATAGATTATTCAAATAATTCTTATTTTAGTTTGTCCAATATTTAATTATTTAATGCAAAAAACCCTGATGTAAAATTACATCAGGGCATTAAAAACAAAACAATAATTAAATATAACAAAAAAAATCGTTATTACTCAAATCACTATTTACCTTCTTTCATCCAGACTTTACTGTCGGCTTCGGAGTTACACCGAATCTGCAAAACTTGCTCGCGGGCTATACCGCCGGTAGGGAATTACACCCTGCCCTGAAGATATTTATTATTTATTTTGACTTCATTATATTACTAATTATGGAACTTTGCAATACTTTTATTTAACGTCCTTCATAGTTAAAGAAATTCTCTTTCTTTTTTCATCAACTTCCATAATTTTAACTTTAATTATATCTCCAACCTTAACTATATCTAAAGGATGCTTAACAAATTTATTTGCCATTTGACTCTTATGAACTAATCCATCTTGGTGAACCCCAATATCAACAAAAGCTCCAAAATCTGATACATTTCTTACTGTACCCATTAATTCCATTCCAGGCTGTAAATCTTTTAAATCTATGACCCCTGTCTTTAAAATTGGTTTTGGCATATCTTCTCTTGGGTCTCTACCAGGTTTTTGTAATTCTTTAATTATATCCTTTAGTGTTAATTCACCAATTTCTAATTCTGACTCTAAATTCTTTAATCCCTTTTCCTTTACTCTATCTTCAATATCACTTAATTTTTTATTTTTCAAGTCATCCATAGAGTATCCTAAAATATTTATTAATTTCTCAGCTGCTTCATATGATTCTGGATGAACTGCTGTGTTATCTAAGGGATTTTTACTTTCCATAACTCTTAAGAATCCTGCACATTGTTCATATGCCTTTTGACCTAATCTCTTTACCTTTAACAATTCTTTTCTGCTTTTAAATCCACCAGTTTCATCTCTATATGCAACTATGTTATTAGCTATAGAAGCATTAATTCCTGCAATATAAGTTAACAATGACGGTGTTGCAGTATTTAAATCAACTCCTACCTTATTAACACTATCTTCAACTACACCTGTTAATGACTCATCTAATCTCTTAGGTGTAACATCGTGTTGATATTGCCCAACCCCAATAGCCTTTGGATCAATTTTAACAAGCTCTGCCATAGGATCTTGTAATCTTCTTCCTATAGAAATAGCTCCTCTTATAGTTACATCTAAATCTGGATATTCCTTAGCTGCAAGCTCAGATGCCGAATAAACTGATGCTCCTGCTTCTGAAACAATAACATAAGCTAACTCTTTTCCACTTTCATTCTTAATTTCAGTTAACATTTCAGATATTACTTCTTCTGATTCTCTTGATGCAGTACCATTTCCTAAAGAAATAACATCAACATTATGCTTATATATAAGCTCTTTTAATAGTTTTTTAGTTCCTTCTATATCTTTCTTAGGAACAGTTGGATATACAGTAGCTTTTTCTAAGAACTTACCTGTTGGATCTAATACTGCAACCTTACAACCTGTTCTAAATCCAGGATCATAACCCATAACTACCTTACCTTTAATAGGTGCTTGCATAAGTAATGCTTTTAAATTTTCTTTGAATATTAGTATAGCTCCTTCTTCACCTTTATCAGTTAATTGACTTCTAATTTCCCTTTCTATTGATGGATAAATCAATCTCTTAAATGAATCTTTTATTGCTAATTTTAAATATTCATCAGTTACTTCATTATTTTTTAGCAATCTATTTTGAAGATATGTTATTATTTTATCTTCATTTGCTACTATCTTAACAGATAAGACCTTCTCCTTCTCTCCCCTATTTATAGCCAATATTCTATGAGCAGGAATTTTATTTACATCTTCACTATATTCATAGTACATTTCAAAAGGTGTTGGTTCTTCACTTGAACCCTTTGATTCAATTTTTCCTTCCCTCATTACAAACTCTCTTATCCACTTTCTAAAAGCAGCTTCATCCGAAATTACTTCTGCAACTATGTCTAATGCTCCATTTATAGCTTCTTCTTCAGTAAGTACTTTCTTTTCTTCATTTATATATTTACTTGCTTCTTCATTTAAATTTCCCTTAAAATTACCTTCTAAAATCAAATCAGCTAATGGCTTTAACCCTTTTTCTAATGCTATTGTTGCTCTAGTTCTCTTCTTTTGCTTGTATGGTCTATAAATATCTTCAACCTCTGTTAATGTATCTGCTTTTTCTAAAGCTTTAACTATATCATCATTAAGCTTTCCTTGCTCATCTATTAACCTTAAAACGTCTTCTTTTCTTTCTTTTAAATTTCTTAAATATGTTAATCTTTCGAAGAATTTTCTTAATACATCATCACTTAATCCGCCAGTTTGTTCTTTTCTATATCTAGAGATAAAAGGAACCGTATTTCCTTCATCTAATAATTTAATTACATTTTGAACTTGTTTTAAAGTTATTCCTAACTCTTTAACTAATCTTTCTTCTATATTTACCATAAGTGCCTCCTATAAATTATATTATTTACACAAATAACTCTATTAATTAGTATAACATAATTTTACACTATTGCTATTATGTTAATAGAATAGTATAATTTATTTGTAAAATATTACCATTTACTATGCGAGGTGAATTTATCTTGAATAAATTTTTGTATGGCTTCTTAAATATCTGTCTTATAGTTTTTATTACACTCTTAGCACTAAATCAATTTTATGTAATTGACTTTTCAACTAACCTTAGAAATGTATTTATTTTTTTAACTCTAATAATTATATTATTTACTGCTACAACACAACTCTTAACTGGCAAATCTAACTTTTTAAAGTTTATTAGTGGTGTTATATTATTTTCAGTTATAATCGGTGGAGTTTTTTACGTATTAAAAGATCAGCTCAACATATTTGTATATATATGTATTTTATTTTCTTTATTCCAATGCTTATTTGAGCTTATTCAAAATAAAGCTTAAATTAAACATAAACTTATCATAAACATTTCCATATAAAAATAACATTCTATTGCTTACATTAAAATTTAGAATATAGTATTTAAATAAAAGTTAATAATCTAAAAGGAAACTTTTCATATTTAACATAGGATGAATAAATTTTGTTTGCCAAATTAAAATTTGGAATGCTCAAAAGAAACTCCTCCTCCTTAACGTCGGATGAGTAACTTCGATTTGCCAAATTAAAATTTGGAATCTCAAAAGAAACTCCTCCTCCTTAACGTCGGATGAGTAACTTCGATTTGCCAAATTAAAATTTGGAATCTCAGTTAATTTTAAAATTTCAGTTATAATGTAAAACCTCCAATAATATTATTAAGTATACTAATATTTGTGAGGTATCTTTTTATGAAAAAAAATATATTATACTTTTCGATTTTATCAATAATATCCTTTTTTCTATTAACTACACTCTATCTTAATAATACATATTCGGAATTTGATTCAACCAATGTTCGTAATAATATATATGTCTTATCATCAGATACATTAGGTGGTAGATTAGCTGGTAGCACCGAAAACTTAGTTGCTGCAGAAATAATAAAAAATAGATTTATTGATTATGGATTAAAAACTTTAAATGGTGATGGCAATTATACTCAAGATTTTAATACTATTTGTCCTGTAACTACAAATACTTCTCCATACTTGAAAATTGAATATAACGGAGATACTGAAGAAGAACTTCAATATGGGGTTGACTTTAAAGAAGATATGATTAATTTTAAAAATAATACTTTTTCATTTTCAAAGTCTGATAAAATAAACTCTTATTTATCTTATCTTGATATAACATGTGATGATGGAACATTTTTATTATATGTTCCAAAAGATAATAATTTTTCATTTAGAAGCTCATTTTTCAGTGATTTCGCAAAAGATGCTGTAATTATGGTTTCACAAAATGCTTTTGATAAAATAACTTCTAGTTTAAATGAAGGAAAACAAATTTCAATTCATGTTCCATTTGAGGAAGAAGAAAAAACAATATCTAATGTTATTGGTGTAATCAAAGGGTCTAATTCTTCCCTTTCCCCATTTATAATTACAGCTCACTATGACCATCTTGGAAAGGATGGATTAGGTACTAGTTATTCTGGGGCCTTAGATAATGCCTCTGGTACTTCATTTATATTAGAATTAAGTAGAAGTCTTTCAACTTATGGAAAACCTGAAAGAGATATTATTTTTGTTGCTTTAAATGCTGAAGAATTTGGTCTTTTAGGCTCTAAAGCCTTTGCTGAAGAAAATTTATTTAATATTCAAGATTCAAAAGTCATAAATTTTGATATGATTGGTAGTGCTGATTATCCTATAAGCTTAATGCAAGGAAGTAAATTTAAAAATACAGATTCAGAATTGCTAGAATCTATAAAATCTATATGTAAGGATAATTCAATAGATTATGAGGTTTTATATGAGAATTCAAGTGATCATGCAAGCTTTAATAATTTAAATATTGATGCATTGAGCTTCTGTCATAGTGATAAAACACGAATTCATACACCAGAAGATACAATAGATTATATAGATACATCTTCTATAGATACAGTTTATAAAATAGTTGAAACAGAAATAAAAACTTCTTGTTATAGTGGATTAACAAGGTTCATTTATAGTCAAAATTCTATTACTTTAATATCAATAGTTTTAATACTATTAATTATATGGGGTATTTTTTCTAAGAATAAGTTTTTACTTCATAAAAATAGCTCAATACTTTTTAGAGCAATTGCCTTAATTGCAGTAATATCTGCTACTATATTCTATATTAAAGGATATACTAGTGCATTAATTATTGCATTAATATTTGGTTTTTCAATAATATTTATTACATTAATGAGACTTAATTCAAAATCAAGATAAATAAAAATAACAGCTAATAAAATTAGCTGTTATTTTTATTATTTTGATATACTTTTTAAATAAGTAGTAATAAATTGATCAATTTCTCCATTCATAACGGCATTAACATTTGCAGTTTCCTCATTGGTTCTATGATCTTTAACCATATTATATGGATGGAATACATATGATCTTATTTGACTTCCCCATCCCATATCTTTAAGTTCCCCAGTTAAATCTTCTATTTTTTCTTTATGAGCTCTTTCTTTAAGCTCTATAAGCTTAGATTTAAGCATAGACATTGCTGTATCCCTATTTGCAAATTGACTTCTTTCATTTTGACATTGAACTATGATACCTGTAGGAATATGTGTAATTCTAATTGCAGATTCAGTCTTATTGACATGTTGCCCACCAGCTCCACTTGCTCTAAATGTATCTACTTTTAAATCTTCTTGTCTTATATCTATATCTTGATCTTTAGTAAGTTCAGGCAATACTTCAATTGATGCAAATGATGTTTGTCTTTTACCATTTGCGTTAAATGGAGAAATTCTTACTAGTCTATGAACTCCCTTTTCAGCTTTAAGGTATCCATATGCAAACTCTCCTTTTACTCTCAATGTTGCACTCTTTATTCCAGCTTCATCACCTTCAAGTAAGTCTAGAGTTTCAACTTTATACCCCTTCTTTTCACACCATCTTGTATACATTCTAAGAAGCATAAGCGTCCAGTCATTAGCATCACTTCCACCAACACCAGCATGTAAACTTAATATAGCATCATTTTTATCATATTCCCCTGATAATAAAAGTTCAATTTTATATTCTTCAATTAGCTTTTCAATATCCCTGATTTCAGAAATAACCTCATTAACTGTTTCCTCATCATCCTCTGCAAGTTCAGCTAATACTTCGACATCATCTAATCTTCTTACTAAACTTTCATATCTATCTATTCTATCTTTAATTCCTTTACTTTCCTTAGTAACTTCTTCGGCTCTTTTAACATCATCCCAAAAACCTTTTTCTTGCATTTGAAGCTCAAGTTCTTGAAATCTTTTTTCTAGGCTTTCCTTGTCAAAGTGAAGCCCCCATTTCTTTTAATGTTTCTTTTAAGCCACTAACCTTTGAAAGTTCTTGTTCTAACTTGATTAACACAAAAATCACCCCTTTGAATTAGTTAAGAGTTTTTAGTTAGTACTCTATTGAGAAAATTCAGCCTAGGCTGAATTTATTTAAATATATATTTAAGAAACTCCCAAAGGAGTTTCCACCTTAACTACTAACTTAATAAAAAAGTGCCCTTTAGGCACTTTTTTATTATGCTTCTCTTCCACAACAATTCTTATATTTTTTTCCACTACCACAAGGGCATAAGTCGTTTCTTCCAAACTTATGATCATTTCTTACTGGTTCTTTTTTTAAGCTCTTATCATCTTCTCCATGACTTGCTGAAGTTTCTTCTGCAACCTTTTCTCTTTCAACTGGTCTTTCAACTCTTACATGGAATAAGAATTTAACTGTTTCAAGCTTAATTCCCTCAATCATTTCTTCAAACATTGCACTACCTTCCATTTGGTATGCTTGAATTGGGTCTTGTTGCTTATATGCTCTTAATCCCATTCCTTGTTTTAAATGATCCATGTTATCTATATGAGCCATCCATTTTTGATCAACAACTCTTAAAAGAACTACTCTTTCAATTTCTCTTAATTGTTCTTCACCAAATTCAAGTTCTTTACCCTTATATATATTCATAACAGTTTCAGTTAGCTTATCTTTTATTTGTTCATTAGATAAATCTGCTAATTCTTGTACAGTTACAATACCGTGTGGTAAACAAATTTCCTCTAAATATTGAAGTAATGTTTTGATTTCAGCTTCTATATCTTGAACGTCTCCACTTAAATGTGAATTAACAGCATCAGATATAACTTCTTGAATCATTCCTTCTATTTGCTCTTTTAAATTCTTACCTTCTAAAACTTCAGTTCTTTGTCTATAAATAACTTCTCTTTGAAGATTCATAACATCATCATATCCAAGAAGGTTCTTTCTTATGTCAAAGTTATTTCCTTCAACCTTCTTTTGAGCATTTTCTATAGCCTTAGTAACCATTTTACTTTCTATAGCTTCAGTTTCTTCAAGACCTAATTTATCAATAATTCCTTGAATCTTTTCTGAACCAAATATTCTCATTAAATCATCTTCTAAAGAAATGAAGAATATAGATTCACCTGGATCCCCTTGACGACCTGATCTACCTCTAAGCTGATTATCTATTCTTCTTGATTCATGTCTTTCAGTACCAAGAACCTTTAATCCACCTGCTTCTCTAACTCCTTCACCAAGCTTAATATCAGTACCTCTACCAGCCATATTAGTAGCTATAGTAACCATACCTAATTCTCCTGCATGAGAAATTATTTCGGCTTCTTGTGCATGATATTTAGCATTAAGCACTTGATGCTTAATTCCTCTCTTCTTTAATAAAGAAGAAATATATTCAGATTTATCAACACTTGCTGTACCAACAAGTACTGGTTGACCCTTTTCATGTGATTTTACTATTTCTTCAACTATAGCTTTATACTTACCAGATTGATTTTTATAAACCATATCTGATTGGTCAATTCTTTGAACTGGTTTATTAGTTGGTATTACTATAACATCAAGATTATATATTTCTCTAAATTCATTTTCTTCAGTTAATGCAGTACCAGTCATTCCTGATAATTTAGCATACATTCTGAAATAATTTTGGAATGTAATTGTTGCTAAAGTTTTTGACTCTCTTTGAATTTTAACATTTTCTTTAGCTTCAATTGCTTGATGAAGACCATCTGAATATCTTCTACCTTCCATAAGTCTTCCTGTAAATTCATCTATTATTACTACTTCATTATCTTTTACCATATAGTCTTTATCAGCCTTCATAGTATAGTTAGCCTTTAAAGCCTGAGTAACATAATGTTGTAATTCTAAGTTTTGAGAATCAGCATAGTTTTCTATTCCAAAATATTTTTCAGCTTTAACTATACCATCCTCAGTTAATAAAACAGCATTAGCCTTTTCATCAACATTAAAATCTTTCTCGTTTACTAGTGTTTTAACAAAATTATCAGCAACATTGTAGAACTTAGTAGACTTATCTCCCATTCCAGAAATAATAAGAGGAGTTCTAGCCTCATCTATTAAAATTGAGTCAACTTCATCCACTATACAGAAGTTAAGATCTCTTTGAACTCTGTCTTCCATATGTATTACCATATTATCTCTTAAGTAATCAAATCCGAATTCATTATTTGTTCCGTAAGTAATATCACATGCATAAGCAGCTCTTCTTTGTTCTGGTGTAATTCCATGAATTATACATCCAGTTGTTAATCCTAAGAAATTATAAAGCACTCCCATTTCTTCCATTTGAGTTTTAGCTAAATAATCATTTACTGTTATAACATGAACACCCTTGCCAGTTAATCCATTTAAATATGCTGGTAAAGTTGCAACTAATGTTTTACCTTCCCCAGTTTTCATTTCAGCAATTCTTCCTTGATGTAAAACCATCCCTCCAAGTAATTGCACTCTAAAATGCTTCATTCCAAGCACTCTGCTTGAAGCTTCTCTACAAACAGCAAATGCTTCTGGTAATAAACTATCTAAAGATTCACCTTTTTGTATTCTCTCCTTAAATTCTACAGTTTTAGCTTGTAATTCTTCATCAGTAAGCTTTTGCATTCCTTCATCTAAAGCTTCTATTTTATCTGCAATTGATTGAAGTTTTTTAACTTCTCTCTCACTATATGTTCCAAAAACTTTTTCTAAAAATCCCATAATGTATTTCCTTTCAACATTAATACTCATAAAAATGAATATAAAATTAAGTAATGGATTTAAACTTTTTATATAATTATTTAATTTATATAAAATTACCCTTCTAATGTTTTACTTAATAAATTATACCATTTATGATATTCATAATTCAACATAAATGTATATAGGTTAAACTCTTTTACTTTTATTTAACATTTAGATGAAAATAAGGAGAGCTTTAATATAGCTCTCCTTATATATAATAAATTATATTCTAAACATAATCAGGCTCTAACAAACCATAATTTCCATCTTTTCTCTTATATATAACATTAATATTTTCTGTATCACAATCTTTAAATACAAAGAAATTATGTTGAACAAGTTCCATTTGTAATATAGCCTCTTCAGTACTCATTGGTTTTATATTAAATCTCTTAACTTTTACTATTTCACCTTCATTATCATCTTCCTCAGATGCAACCTCATCAAAGTTACCAAACCTTAAAGACTCATTATTTCTTCTTTGTAATTTTGTTCTTTGCTTTCTGATTTGTCTTTCAAGTTTATTTTCCACTAAATCTATAGACTTATACATATCATCTGTAGATTCTTCACATCTTAAAACTACGCCATTAAAAGGTATTGTCACCTCAAAAATTTGACTATTCTTTTGAACTGTTAATGTAGCTCTCGCAGTTACATTAGGTTCAAAGTATTTGTCTAGCTTCGAAATCTTCTTTTCTACTATTTCTTTCAATGCAGGTGTTACGTTAATGTTCTTTCCTATTACTGTTACTCTCATAAGGTCAACCCCTCTCTTTAAGTTCTAATTATAATTATTAAGATTTCAATATTTAGTATAGTTATATGTTACCATTTTCAAATTTATTCCACAAGCATTGTTTTCTGAATTTACAGAAAATTTAAACTTGTTAACTCTACATAACTCTATTTTCCTTTATTTCTCTTAATATTTAAACAAAATAAAAAAACATCAACTCATACGAATTGATGTTTTTTTATATAAAGTTAGCTGACCTGGATTTTGCCCCCACACTCGCCTGCTGGAGCTTTTGCTACCCGGAATTAACCTCTCACTACTAACACTCTCAGTATCTCTACTGGCAGGACTTACCTCTATACCGCACCATGCTCATTAAAACTTTGTCTAACTTACGTGGATCGTTTCGCCTGCGACTGGCATCGACTTTCATCCACAGACCTAACTTTACATTACTATTATATATTGCTTTTAGCAATTGTCAATACCGTAATTTTATTTGCACCATATTTTAATAAAATATTTTTACATTCATCTACTGTAGCTCCAGTAGTAACAACATCATCTATCAATATAACATGTTTATCCTTTATATCTTTGCTACTTTTTATATTAAAGACTCCTTTAATATTACTTTTTCTTTCATCTTTACTTAAAGTCTTCTGCTCCTTTGTATGCTTTGACTTTATTACACAATTACTAATTGGAATATCTGTATTATAACTAATGTTTCTTGCCATAATTTCACATTGATTAAATCCCCTTTTTCTAATTGCTTTTTTAGTCATAGGAACATAACAAATTACATCAGCATTAATACTCTGATTATTTATTATCTCTAAAATTAAATTTGATAATATCTCTCCAGCAGTAAAATTTTTATTATATTTAAATTCTAAAATTAACTTTTTTAATAATCCTCCATAAAACCCATATGAAATATTAGTTTTATCCTCAACATCACATTTCTTAATTTCAGATTTACAGCAATCACATATCCCTATAAATCCTTCTATTTCACAAAGAATACACTTTTCTTCTATCGGATAAACTATATCTAATAACTCCTGATATATATTTTTTAATATTTTAAATATTGTCTTTCCCACAAATTTTTATTAAATGATCTCGCCATATTTTTAGCTTTATCCATTTCTTCAGAAACTTCCCTAGATACCATTATTGCTTCTGAATGAATATTACTTTTAACATTAATTGCTGCACACATATATAGTATCTTCTTATATGAATAAAACATATCGTCTGCAAACAACATTATTATATTTACATCAGGAATATTTTTTATATACTGTCCACAATTATTTGTTACTATAAATAAAGCATCACTATAACCATCTATTATTTCTTTAATAAAGCTGAAATCTTGATTTTTACTATAGCGAACTACTCTTATATTTAATTCTTTTAAAATATTGTAATAATGATTATAAACTTTATTTAATTTATCTTCTGAAGGAACCACTATTAAAACAATTCTTTTATTTTCCTTAAACCACCTAAAGTATTCAAATAAGGAAAGTGGAATATCCTGTTCTAATTTTATTCTAGTATTCATTAATCGTGGTTCTATCATCGGTTCTTGTGATGGCATATAATTAATTTCAAATTTTTCTCCAATAGGGAAAATATATTCTGAGGCATACACTATTATTTTATTACAATTCCAATATATATCTTCTATGGCTTCCCTAATGTATTTATTACTAGATTTAGAAAATAAACTTATGTCATCAAATATAACTAAATCATATAAATTGTCTATTTTATTAATTTCATCTATAAAAATAAATTTAATTTTGCTTTCAATTTTTTCTTTTTCTATAGTCTCATTAATATATTCATATAGTTCATTTTGTTGTTCATATGCATATTTTTCTTTTTTGCTACAGAATACGTATAGTATATTACTTTCTCTACCTACAACTTTATTTATTATATTTGAAAAAATTTCAACTGTATTAAAAGGCCTCGTCTTTATTGATAAAACCTTTGTTTTTTTACCATACCATTTATTTATCTTTTTAAAAGTATTACTCAATTCCTTATAATTCATAGTATCAGAACTCCATTATCTATTCTTCTTTTATTTTATCATCAGATACAATATCTACAATTCTTTCTTTTAATGATGAATATCTCTCCATACTATTTGTATTATCTACCATGTATTTTAGTGATTTTTGATTACCTACAACTACAACTAATTCTTTTGCTCTAGTTATACCTGTATACAAAATATTTCTATTCATTAAAAAAGCTGAACCCATAAATGAAGGTGTGATTACAACTTTAAATTCACTACCTTGACTCTTATGAATAGTAATTGCATAAGCTAACTCTAACTCTTCTACATATATATTATCGTATACAATTCTTCTTTCATCATCAAATACAACAGTGACAGTTCTACTTTCCTCACTAATCGATTCAATAAATCCCATATCACCATTAAATACCCCTACACCTTCATTATCGCCATATCCACCTGTTCTATTCCATTTTAAAGAATAATTATTTTTAGTTTGCATTACCTTATCGCCTTCTCTAAAAATTATATCCTTAATATTTCTCTCTTTTTTATTTTTACTAGGTGGATTTAATATAGCTTGAAGCTCATTATTTAAGTTATCTACTCCTAATATTCCTTTCCTAGTAGGAGAAAGAACTTGAATATCTCTTGTTTTATCCCACTTAGGATTAAAAAGGGGTAATCTTCTATTTACTAAATCTAAAATAGTGGACAAAATTTCTTCATTACTTTCTCTATTATCAAAAAAGAAATCTCCACCTTTTTTATTCAAGTATGGCAACTCACCATTATTTATTCTATGTGCATTAGTGATAATCATACTTTCTTTTCCCTGCCTAAATATTTCTTTAAGCCTTACAACCTTAATAAATTCACTATTTATTAAATCCCTTAAAACATTTCCAGGACCTACTGATGGAAGCTGATCAACGTCTCCAACTATGATAACTCTTGTTCCAAGTTTAATAGCCTTAAGTAAGCTATTCATAAGCATTATATCAATCATGGATGCTTCATCTATTATTATTACATCTCCTTCTAATGGTTCACCTTCACCTTTACCAAAAAATGAATTTTCATCATCGCTTACACCCATTTCTAGTAGTCTATGTATAGTTTTTGCTTCTCTTCCTGTTGATTCTGTCATCCTCTTAGCTGCTCTTCCTGTTGGTGCTGCTAAAAGAACTTTCATCCCATTATTTTCATATATCTCTATTATACATTTAATTATAGTAGTCTTACCTGTACCAGGACCACCAGTAATTATCTCTATCCCATTTTCAAAAGCTCCTAGTATAGCCTCCTTTTGAGAATCTGCAAATTCTATATTATTTTTCTTTTCAAAACTAGATATTTCAAAAGAAATATCAGAGTTTATAGTTTGAAAGTTTTCAATACTTAAAGTAATAATTTTATTGGTTACTCCTAATTCACAAAAATAATATGGCAGAGCATACACAGCTTCTACATCATTAATTTTTTCTACTTTTATTTTACCCTCTAATACGCTATTATATATATTTGCTTCTATTAACTCTTTATCTACAACCAAGACCTTTTGACACTCTTTTATTAGCTTATCTTTAGGCATATATGTATTTCCTAAACCTGAAAAATTATTTAAAACATATCTTATTCCACTTTGAATTCTAAAATCCGATACTGGCTCAATTCCTAAGCTTTTTGCAATTCTATCTGAAGTTAGAAAACCTATTCCAGAAATTTCATCACTTAAAATATATGGATTTTTAGATACAATATCTTGAGAATCTGGACCAAATTTTTTATATATTTTTAAGCATTGATTTATTGTTACTCCATGTTTTTGAAAAAACATAATTATATCTTTAAGTTCTTTGCTTTCTAAATATGAATCATAAATAATGTTATACTTCTTTTCACCAATACCTTCAACTTCTTTGAGTCTTTCAATATTATTGTCTAATATATTTAAAGTTTCTTCTCCAAATGCTTTTACTATTTTTTTTGCTGTTACTGGCCCTATTCCATGTATTATGCCTGTGCTTAAATATTTTTCAATTTCCTTAACAGAAGTTGGAAGAAGCTCTTTATATTCTTCTACATTAAATTGTCTTCCAAATTGTTTATGTGTAATCCAATTTCCTTTAACCTCTATTTGTTGACCTTCTTTTAATAACGGCATTATTCCAACAATCGTAACAACCTCTTTATTCGCTGTAATTTTAGCTACTACATATCCGCTATCTTCACTTCTAAAAATTACTGCTTCAACTAAGCCATCTAATATCTCCATATTATCGCTCCAAACATTTTATTTTACTTATTAATATTATATAATTATATCATAAGTGAAATTTTGATTGTTAATTTATACTCTTCTTATTCACTTATAAATTATTTGCTTATAATAAAAAGCTTAAACATCATAGGGAGGTTATTTAATATGTTATTAAAAAACTGTAATATTATTTTTCTAGATAAAATTGAAAAAGGCTCTATATTAATTGAAAACGGTATTATTAAAGAAATAAATCCAAATACTACTTCTTCTGATTCAGTCATCGACTGTAAAGGTTTATATGTAGCTCCTGGATTTATAGACATTCATATACACGGAGCTGGAGGATATGATACTATGGATGGTACATTTGACGCAATAAATGAAATTTCCAAAACCATCTGTAAGTATGGTACAACTTCATTTACACCAACTACAATGACGATGTCAGCAGAAGACATATTAAAATCTATGACTGCAATAAAAAAAGCTAAACTTGAAGGTACAGATGGTGCTCAAGTTTTAGGCGCACACTTAGAAGGACCTTTTATCAGTCCTAATGCCATTGGAGCTCAAAATCCTAACTATTTAATTAAACCAACTTTTGAAAATTTTGAATCTATGACTGGAGATGCAATGGATTCTGTAGTATCAATTACAATGGCACCAGAAGTTGATGGAGCTAAAGAACTTGCTAGTATATTAACCGAAAAGGGTATTCGTTGCTCTATAGGTCATACTAAAGCTACTTATGAAGAAGCAATTGAAGGTATCAAATGTGGCTTCTGTCACTCAACTCATTTATTTAATGCAATGACAGGCTTCACTCATAGAGAACCTGGTGTTGTAGGTGCAACCTTTGATACTGATATTACTACTGAAACTATTTCTGATGGTATACACATATCCTATCCATCATTAAGAATAGCTTATAAACAAAAAGGAACTGATAAAACTTTATTAGTTACAGATGCAATGTGTGCTTGTGGAATGCCAGATGGAAATTATGCCCTAGGAGGACAACCAGTCATAGTTAAAGATGGATCAGCAAGACTTGAGAATGGTGCATTAGCAGGATCAATTTTAACTTTAAATAAAGCAATCAAAAACATATACGAAAATACTGATTATCCTTTATACGAAATAGTTAAAATGGCTTCATTTAACGGTGCTAAATATTGTAGAGTGGATGATAAAAAAGGTCAAATAAAAGAAAATTTTGATGCTGATTTAGTTTTATTCGATGATAATATTGATATTAAAATGACTATCGTAAACGGAAAAATAGTTTATTCTAGTTAAGAGTTTTGAGTTAATAGTTATTACTTTAGGAATAGTTTCATGATAAACTACTAATTTTCTAACTGAGTAAATTTCTTTTCAATCTAATAAAAAAGCGAAGACATGAGTCTTCGCTTTTTTATTATAAGTATTTCTTAATTTCTTCTACTTTATTTAATTGTTCCCAAGGTAAATTTAAATCATTTCTACCAAAGTGACCATAAGCTGCTGTTTGTCTGTATATAGGTCTTCTTAAATCAAGATCCCTTATTATAGCTCCTGGTCTTAAATCAAATACTTTTTCTACAATTCTTGTTATTTCTTCTTCATTTAATTTACCTGTTCCAAAAGTTTCAACTTCTATAGAAACCGGCTTTGCAACACCTATTGCATAAGCCAATTGAATTTCTAACTTATCTGCAACACCAGCTGCAACTAAATTCTTAGCTACCCATCTTGCTGCATAAGCTGCTGATCTATCAACTTTTGTTGGATCTTTTCCTGAGAAAGCACCACCACCGTGTCTTCCATATCCTCCGTAAGTATCAACTATAATCTTTCTTCCTGTTAATCCACTATCACCTTGTGGTCCACCAACAACAAATCTTCCAGTAGGATTAATGTAATATTTAGTTGATTCATCTAATAATTCAGCTGGAATAACATGTTTAATTACATGCTCCATTAAATCTTCTCTTATTTGCTCTTGACTTACATGCTCATCATGTTGAGTTGAAATAACTATTGCATCAATTCTTACAACTTTATTATCATCATACTCAACTGTAACTTGAGTTTTTCCATCTGGTCTTAAATAAGGTAAAGTTTCATTTTTTCTAACTTCAGTTAATCTTCTTGACAATCTATGTGCCATGGCAATTGGTGAAGGCATAAATTCTGGTGTTTCATTAGTAGCATAACCAAACATCATTCCTTGATCTCCAGCTCCTACTGCTTCAACATCATCCTTTGTTCCTGCTCTAGATTCTAAAGCTTCATCAACTCCCATTGCAATATCTCCAGATTGTTCATCAATAGATGTTAATACTGAACATGTATCACAATCAAATCCATATTTAGCTCTATCATATCCAATTTCTCTAATTGTTTTTCTAACTACTTTAGGAATATCTACATAACAAGATGTTGATATTTCTCCCATTACTAGTACCATTCCTGTTGTTACTGCTGTTTCGCAAGCAACTCTAGCTGTTGGGTCCTTTTCTAATATACTGTCTAATACTGCATCCGAAATTTGATCACATATTTTATCTGGATGCCCTTCTGTAACTGATTCTGAAGTAAATAATCTTCTCATTTTGCTTAGCTCCTCTCGTTTTGATATTAATTCTAAGCAATAAAAAAAGCCTCTTGCAAAAAGAAGAGACTATAATTATCTAAGGTCTTTCTTATCTTGCAAACTTAATTGTTCTGCAGGAATTTGCACCACATTAACCTAGTTAATAATTCTTAGTTTATAGTTCATAGTTATAGATGAAATCCTAATAGTTTTCTCTAATCTTAACTATTAACTTTTAACTGTTAATAGGTTGCCGGGTTTCACAGGGCCTTTATCCCTCCACCTCTCTGGATAAGAACTAATATCAAATTTTATTTCTAGAATATTTTATCAATATAATTATACTATGTCAACATTTAATATATTCATAAAAAATAATATGATTATAATTTATTTTTTATAAAATAAAAAAAGCATGGTATAAACCATGCTAATGGTGGGGGAGGACGGATTCGAACCATCGAAACGAAACGTAACAGATTTACAGTCTGCCCCCTTTGGCCTCTCG
>NZ_JBCOAB010000057.1:0-17560 GCF_040227035.1 Clostridium sp. RTP31139st1_H3_RTP31139_211217 | reverse complement strand
TGTATAAAGGTAAAATTTGTTTTAATTTTACTATTTTTAGTGTACAATAAATATAATGATTGATGAACAATTGTATTAAAATACGAAATATATGAGGTGAGTATATGCAGAGTAAAATATTTAAAATTGTTAGTATGACGTTATGTGTACCAATGATTTTATTTCTTTTGAATGGATGCAATTTAAATAAATCTGATGGTGTTGAAACAACTGTAGACGCTAAGGTTATTGAAAATGATTTAGATAATAAACTATTACTTGTTAGTGGAATTGATAATTCATCAATTTCGCAAATAGGAGATAAGTGCTTTGTTAGTTGCAAAGATATTAAGATTTTTGATAAGTCAGGAGAAGAGATGTCTCAGGATAACATTAGGCTGGATGATGTAGTTACTATTATGTATGATGGACATACACAAGAGACGTATCCTACTACAATTACTAATCCTAAGTGGATTCAAATAAGAGAATAAGTATAAGTACAAATTAGAGTTGATGAACAACTTTAATCTTGATGGCTAAGTTATTTAAAGGGAGGGAATTTATGTATACTTATATGTATGTAGAATCAAAAGTTAGAGGAGTATTTACTAATAGTAATCATAGAGAAATAATTGATAAATACAGTAAAGAAGGTTGGAGATTTGTAGGAGCTATACCTGCAAGTAATGGTAGTTATGGTCAAATAACTTCTCATGATTTAGTTTTTGAAAAATGTGAACACTCTTAATATATTACGTATTAATTAATTTATAGGAAGTGAGTAATTATATTATATGTTCAGTAATATATTTTAGAAAGGGAGTAATTCTATGGAAAGAATAGGACATTTATTTTCTATTAAAGTATCACCTTTAGATATTGGAATAATACTTGTAACTTTTATAGTATTAGGAATTATCTTATATATGAAAAAAAGAAATGCGAAACAATCTTAAACTATTGCGATTCAAATAGGATGTCCAAATGGACATCCTATTATGTTATGCTAATTTCAACACTATTTTAAAACAAAGCCAAATAAAACTGATAATTGACTATTTATTCATTGCTTCTTTTTCAACTTCTAATTTAATATGAATCTTCTCAAAAACTTCAATAATATTCGGATCAAAACTTGTTCCTTTTCCCTTTAAAATAATCTCTACAGTTTTTTCATGTGAAAATGCTTCTTTATAAGGTCTCATGGTTGTTAATGCATCATATACATCACCAACAGCCATTATCCTAGCACAAAGAGGAATATCTAGTTTACTTAACCCTTTTGGGTATCCTGTGCCATCCCATTTTTCATGATGATAATGAGCCATATCCTTAGCGATATTTAGAAATTTATTTTCTTCTTTAATTTCATCTATTATTTTTTGTAATGCCTTTGCTCCTAAAGTCGTATGTAACTTCATAAATTCAAATTCATCGCTATCTAATGATCCTGCTTTTAAAAGAGTTGCATCATCAATTCCAATTTTCCCAATATCATGCAATAAAGCTGTTCTAATCATATCTTTAACATATTCTTTTGTTAATATCTCTTTAAAAATCCCCTCTTTAACTAATTCTTCAGTCAATATCTCAACATATTTTGCTGTTCTCTTTACATGCTCTCCAGTATGAGAATCTCTACATTCAACTAATTCATATAAAGATAATATCAATGCATTTTTTAAATCCTCAATTCTATTATTTCTTTCATGAATTCTATATTCAAAATCTTTTATATAGTTTTTTAATTCTAAATTAAGCTTTATTATTTTAAGCATTATCTCTGATTCTATAGGTTTTCTTAAAAAATCTATTGCACCTAATTCCATATTCAGCTCTTCATCTTTATATCTTAAACTAGCCGCTATAAAGATTATTGGTATTTTATATAACTTCTTATTTTTTTTTATTATTTTAATAAATTCATCTTCACTAATTCTAATTAAACTAATATCTACTAATACTAAATCTGGTGTATCATCTTTTACCACTTCAAGTGCTTTTTGGGTTGATTTGACTATAGTAATTCTATAGACTTTACCTAATATATTTTTTATTTTTTCAATGTCTTCTAAATTATTATTAATTACTAAAATATGATTTTTCATTATTATATTTACCCCTTATACACAATCCCCAACTTATCTCCCCTCATATTCCTTATTATAACATAATATATATTTTTTTAATATTATAGTTTTTTATAGAATATTATGTTTTATCTTGTAATATAATACAGAAAAATACTACATTTATTTAGGTGTTATGTAGCATTTTTACATAAAATTAAAATTTAATTTTCATTACTCATCTTTTGGCAATAATCCTTTACCTTTTTAATAAAACTATTATTACTCTTAATCATATAAGTACAAATAAAAATACTTATAGGAATTATTAATAAACATCCTATATTAGAAATAACTAAATCGAATAAATTCTTATAAAATTCTTTTGAATTAATAACACTTTCAAAAGTATATTTATTTTTTATAAATAATATTCCTATCATCATAGTTTCACCTATAGTAGCAAAAAATATTGTATTAACAGTTGTCCCTAAAATATCCCTTCCAACATTAAACCCTAATCCTACTAATTCAGAAAAAGTTAATTCACTATTAACTTCGTTAAATTCATATAGTGAAGATGTAATAGCCATAGCAGTATCCATTACTGCTCCTAATAAACTTATAATAATCATACATATCATTAATTGATTCATGTTTATATTAATATTAGGAGATAAGTATACACTTAATTCAGAACTTAAATCTAACTCACTATATCCACCTAAATTAGACTTTGTTCCTAATATTGAAACTAATAAACTTAGCAATAAAATAACACATACCACCGAAATTACTGCAGCATAGGTCTTTAAATTATGTCCATTTTGATAAATTAATGTTATCTGACAAAAAATTATAGTTCCAATGATTGTAACAAGTACAGGATTTACCCCATGACTAATAATAAATACAGCCATTACTAATAAAAGCACATTACATGCAAGTGCAATAAACGACTTTGCGCCCCTATCTCCTCCTACTAGAATCATTAACATCAGCAATACTATTGTTAGCAACACTATCATTCTTACTCATCCCCTTTCTAAAAAATAATAGAGCTACACAAGCTGATATAGGGACAGCTGAAACTATTCCTATAGATCCTACTAAAAATCTTATTATTTCAAAAGATATATCAAATTGAATTAATCTTTGAAAATTATACCCATTTATTATTTTTAAAATTACAATAGATAAGCTTCCTCCAATATAAGAAAACATTAAAACATTAATCATTGTTCCCATAATATCATGACCTATTTCTCTAATAGATTTAATTAACTGCTTTAATGTAATAGATTTTGCTGCATTTACCAACTCATTAACTGCAGAATTTACTGTAATACTTACATCCATAACAGCTCCTAAACATCCAACTAAAACCCCTGATAAAAATATATTCTCTAAATCATTAGGCCCTGCAATATAATCCATTAACTCATAATGTAAATCTCCAGTATAAGCTAATGAAATCTTATATAGTGCAAATATTAAAAAAGTAGTAATTAGTGTAGATAAAATTGCTCCAATGTTCTTTCTAGAAAATCCCCCTAGTATCAATAAAGTAACTACACTAAAGAAAATAATCATTAAAACATTTATTAACATAAAATCCTTGCCTGAAACATAAAGTTTAATAAAATATATAAATGCTACTATATTAGCAATTAAAGTACATAATGTAAATATTCCAAACCTTCCTGCTACAGCAACTAAAGCTATAACAAAAAATCCAATAAGTAAAACTATAAATTTATCTCTTTTTAATCCTATAATACTCCCTGATAATTCGCTACTGTTTTCATTAATACTTATAAATAAATCATCACCCTTTTTATATTTCTCATTCATTAACATTGATGATGAATATGAATTTTTCAAAGTTATTTGTTGCCCCTTATACTGTCCATTTTTTACTTTCACAACCATTGTTTGAATATAGTATTTTTCTTCTATATCATTTGTTCCTTTTTCAGTTTTATCATAAACATTTTCTAAGCTTATTACTTTTGCTATTGTAGATTTATAAATATTATAATTATTGTTAGTCCAAATAAATAAAACCAAAAATACTATAAAAAATATAAGAACAGTAAAAAATCGTCCTTTATTATTTTTTATATACCTTTTTATCATTTCCATACTTACTCCTTTCTTTATCTTATAAATAAATCAAATAAATTATATATAATTTATTGCAAATAAAAAATGGGCTATATCTTAATAATTATGATACATGCCCATTATAATATAATATTATACTAAAATCTCTTTTACCATAGGATTAATTTTAGATCTATCAAATTTCCCATTAACCTTTGGCATAATTTCTTTCATTATCTTTCCCATATCCTTTGCAGTATAATTACCATTTGTAATTATTTCTCTTAACATCGCACTAACTTCTTCTTCAGTTAATTGTTTTGGTAAATATGGAGTTAATACTTCGATTGCAAAATTCCCTTCAGCTATTTTTTCTTCATTATTAGCTTGCTTTGCATATTCTAAAGCTTCTTTATTTTGCTTAATACTCTTTTCTACTATTTTTATTACATTTTCATCTGAAATTTCTTCTCTATTGTTAACTTCATATGCCTTAATTTCAGAATTAACTAATCTTAAAACACTTACTCTTGCTTTATCTCTTGCTTTCATAGCAGCTATTTCATCTTTTTTTAATGTCTCTTTTAACATATTTATTTGGCTAGTCATAAAATTTAAACTAACCTACCTCGCTTTCATTTTAAATTTTTATTTAAGTAAATTATACCAGTTTTGTATTCAAAATCAAACATTACTACCTTTACTTATAATTATACTAATAATATTAAATTTAATAAATTCTAACTTTATTCTATCCACTTCTTTATAAATTTATAAAATTATCAAATGACAGCTCAATAACTTCTACATTAACCTCATCTAATATCATACGAATTCATTTATAAAGTATTTATCCTTTTGCTTTCTTAGTACTTGTTTTTTTAATAGTTTTTAAATACTCATATAATTTAAATAAAACTGGATTCTTTTCTTCTTCCTCTTTTAAATTTATATAATTTATTAATTCTACAATTGGCTCAAGTTTATTGATTGTATCATTATATCCTTCACTTATTCTTACCCTTTTAGCATCTGTATCTAAATTTAATGTTCCTGTTAACGTATTTTCAACTAGATTTTCTGGTGATATTATAATAAGTTTTGAATTTGGATAAAGCGATCTATCTATTTGCACTTCTTTAGATAATAAAACTACAATTATAATATCACACTTTTCACCGTATACAGGTTGAATAGGAACATTGTCTGCAATACCTCCATCAATATATTTCTCACCTAATACTTCTGTACTTTCATATATTAATGGTAATGAAGCTGAAGCCAACACTATTTTTTTACCTATTTCTTCATCATAATCATTAATCCTAAAATACTTTGCATTTAGATCTGGTAATTTTGTACATGCAGCATAACATATTTTATTATTTTCCTTAATCTTATTAAAATCTAAGTATTTTTCTAATACTTCAACGGCCCCATCATTACCTATAGCTCCATGTTCAAGTTTATCAGTTAAGAACTTTTTAGCCAATTGAAGATTTTTCCCTCCAATATATAAACCTATTCCTCTTTTTATTAATTCCCCTTTACTAATAGGAACTAATTTATCCATGGTTACCTCTTCCCAAAGCTCATCTGCCTTTTTCATATCATCCATAGCAAATAATACAGAATTAAATGCACCTATAGACGTTCCTGAAAAAACCGATATATATTGCGCTAAATTTAATTCTTTTAAAGCTTTCCATACACCAAGCTCATATGCTCCTTTTCCACCACCGCCTGCTAATACTAATCCTATTTTCATACTATTCCTTCCTATACTTTACTTAAATTGAATGCTAATCGCTCTTATTTACATAATTATACTATAAATATTAATTTTTCAAAATATTTCATAACACATTATTATTACTATATACATTCTAAAATTTAAACTAATTTATGATTATTAATTTAAAAAGACATGTATTACTAAATTTTTAGCAATACATGTCTTAGTTTAATTATCTTTGCTCAAATACATCTTTTATAAAATTATCAAAATTCACCTTTTGACTTAATTTATTTCCTTGTTTTATTTCCTCAGAATACAGTATTTTATTATACTCCTTAGCACTTAAAGAATTATCATATATATATTTTTGCTTATTATATAACTGCCTTAATAATTCTCCAATACCTAATAGTTTTTCATAATGCCTTCCATATGAAAATCCTCTTTTTTGATAATTTGCATCTATCTTTTTAGAAAAGAATATTGATTTTGCCAGCCACCCTTTTTTACCTTTTCCTTGTCTAGTAGAATTTTTCATAATTATATTTATATCACTTGAAAACTCAGTAAATTTTCCATTTTTAATTTTTATTCCAACTATAGGATACCATAATCCCTGTATCTTACCGCTATTTGTTCCTGAGGATCTATAAAATGCTAATGTTACTCTCTCAATTCCATAAGTGTATTCAATATCTACATCTATTAATCCAATCATTCTAAATGGATCATCGGTATAAATATTTGCCCTAAAACTTTCTGGATATACTTCTAATATCCTTATAGCTTCCATTATAGCCCACTCCCCTATTTTCTTATCTTAATAATACACCATGTAATATTATACTAGAATTTAACACTACATGGTGCTTTCTCCTAATACCTACTCTTAATTCTATATAATTGTTCACGTATTTCATCAATACTTCTAAACCTTCTATCTAATCCCATTAATCTTTTTAAAAGGGTTCTTTCTTGGGAAGTTAAATTTAATTCCATATACCACGGTCTTTCCTCTGCATATACCGGTTCATAAGATGAATAATATAAGTGTATTAAAAAATCTCCTATATACCAATAATCCATCTTCTCTTTATAATACCCATCAATATATCTAGCCAATCCAAAATCAATTAATGCTAGCTTACTATTTTTCATAATGATAACATTAGGAAGTCTAATATCTCGATGTACTATACCACTACTATGCAAAATTTCTATTAAATCTAAAAGTTGACTTGCTGTATTATATATCTCTTTTCTACTAAATACATAATCATATTTACTAATTAAATCATAATACACTCTACCATCAATATACTCTAATAAATATCCTTCTCTGACTCCATCATTAAACCTTGAAATAAACTTAGGAAATCTTGGACTATCTAAACTTTTTAAAATATCTTCTTCATAAAATAACTTATCTCTTGTAACATTTAGCATTTTACTCTTTAATTGCTTAATAACACATTTTTCCCCTTGATTGTTTTTAGCCAAATATGCAATTCCATATCTTCCTTGTCCTATAATTTTAATAACCCTATATCCATTTACCATATCATTTGGTTTAAAATACTTGTCCATATCGTTTTTATCTCTTGTTACACTTTCGTTATATTACTATTATTGTAAATAGCCATAATATAAATTCAAAAGTGATTTCTCCTCTTCAAGACTATAAGAATATACGGTTCTTCTATTAAAATCACTATATAATGGACTTAAGGAATTTTCTAATGACTCTATATCCATTAATGGGTTACTTGAATTAGCTAATAATATCTTTAAGACTTTCTTTCCGCCTATTTCTTTTAGTTCTTTCAATTCATTTTCTTGTAACCTACTATTTCTATTAATTGAATAATATTTGTGACCTCTACGTGATCTTTCCTCATAATTATCCATACATAACACCTCTATATTTTTAGCATAATTAACTAACTACTTATACTTACTATATATTATGTTTTTTATTTTAATAGTGTTACTTTAACCTTTGTTATGTATAAAAAAGAAACACCTACATCAGTAAATGTAGGTGTCTTTCCGAAATTTTATTTTATTTTATTTTTATACATTAAATTAAATATTACCCAATAAATAATTATCTTTTTAAACTTCCACCATTAGTGGCAATTACTTCTTTATACCAATTGAAGCTTTTCTTTTTATATCTCTCTAAAGTTCCAGTTCCATCATCATTTCTATCAACATAAATGAAACCATATCTTTTTCTAAGCTCAGCTGTTGATGCAGATACTAAATCAATACATCCCCATGTAGTATATCCCATTAGTTCAACACCATCTTCAATAGCCTCGGCAACTTGAACTAAATGATCATTTAAATAATTAATTCTATAATCATCATTTACAGTTTTATTTCCATGCTCATCAGTAATTAATTCATCTACAGCACCAAGCCCATTTTCAACTATAAATAATGGTTTTTGATATCTGTCATATAAGAAGTTTAAGATATATCTTAAACCTTCAGGATCTATTTGCCATCCCCACTCTGATGCCTTTAAATATGGATTTGGAACCCCTGCAATTAAGTTTCCTTTCCCAGCCTTTTTCGTTGGGTCTGCTGTTGCACATGAACTCATATAGTAACTAAACGAAATAAAGTCTACTGTATTTTTTAGTATTTCTTTATCTCCATCTTCAAATTTAATTTCTATATTATTTTCCTTAAAATATCTATTCATGTACTTAGGATATTCTCCTCTTGCATGAATATCAGCAAAGAATAAATTTCCTCTGTCTTGTTCTACAGCTTTTAATACATCACTTGGCATTGGAGTTAATGGATAATTTGGTACACCTAAAATCATACATCCTATTTTAAATTCAGGATTAATTTCATGACCAATCTTAACTGCTAATGCACTAGCAACTAATTCATGATGCATTGCTTGATAAAGATCTTGCTTACTTAACTTTTCCTTTGGAGTCCATATTCCAGCACTCATTAAAGGAAAATGTAACGCTGAATTAATTTCATTAAATGTTAACCAATATTTTACCTTGTCCTTATATCTTGTAAACACTGTTCTAACATATTTTTCAAAGAAACCTATTAATCTTCTATCTACCCATCCATCATATTCTTTTGCAAGAT
Organism: Clostridium sp. RTP31139st1_H3_RTP31139_211217; assembly: GCF_040227035.1. Lineage (NCBI taxonomy): Bacteria > Bacillati > Bacillota > Clostridia > Eubacteriales > Clostridiaceae > Clostridium > Clostridium sp. RTP31139st1_H3_RTP31139_211217. Next base: position 8,539 of record NZ_JBCOAB010000057.1, on the reverse strand, counting down.
GTAAAGGTGTTTCATAATGAGATAAAGTAACTAAAGGCTCAATACCATACTTAGCTAATTCATCAAATACCTTATCATAAAACTCTAATCCCTTTTCATTTGGTTCTGCATCATCACCATTTGGGAATATTCTTGACCATGCAATAGATAATCTAAATGTCTTAAAGCCCATTTCTGCAAATAATTTGATATCTTCTTTATATCTATGATAAAAATCAATACCAATTAACTTCATATTATCTGCTGTTGGTTCTTCAGTTGCAGCACCTGTTATTCCTTTTGGCATAACATCTTGAATTGATAATCCTTTACCCTCCTCATTATATGCACCTTCAAATTGGTTAGCTGCTGTAGCTCCACCCCATAAAAAGTTTTCTGGAAACTTAATCATTTTTACTACCTCCATATATTTTAATTTTATGTTGTATCAAAATTAAAATATAATAGTATTTTGATACAACATTTTGTTTAAATTATTTAGTTGCTTTAATAAACTCTTCCTTTTCATTAACATCTCTATCTATCAAAGTTAAAATATTGCTATAGTTATCTGGATTTGTAACTAATACTGGAGTAATTGTGTCATATCCTTCTTCTTGTATTGCTTTTATATCAAAATCTACTAATAAATCCCCAGCTTTTACTTTATCCCCATTCTTTACATGAGCAGTAAAGTACTTTCCACCAAGCTTAACTGTATCTAAACCAATATGAATTAATATTTCAGCGCCATTATCTGCAGTTAATCCTATTGCATGATTTGTTTCAAATATTGCTGAAACTACTCCATCAACTGGAGATACTGCTCTTCCTTCACTTGGAATTATAGCTGCCCCTTTACCCATTATTTCTTCTGAAAATGTAATGTCATTAACTTGACTTAAAGAAACTGCTTTACCTTTAATTGGTGCTAATACTAATGCATCAGTTTGTGGGCTAGTTTTCTCTTCATTTACTGCTATATCTGCTGCAATCTCTTCTTCTTGACTTTCTTCTTCTTCTTCATTAGCTGGATCTTCAAGTCCAAATACCCAAGTTAATATAAATGCTATAACAATCGTCATTGCTGCAACTATTAATGCATTTGTAAAGTTAGATCCACCAGCTGGATTTATAAATTGAACTATTGATAAAATAGCCGGTGTAGCAAATACGAAACATTTTAATCCAACAAATCCTGCATATAACCCTGAAATACCACCTGCAATCATACAAGCGTATAATGGTTTCTTATATTTTAAAGTAACACCATACATTGCTGGTTCAGTAACCCCTGCAAGGAATGCTGAAACAGCTGAAGCACCAGCAACTTGTTTTAAATCTTTATTTTTTGATTTAAAGAATACTGCTAAACATGAAGATGCTTGTGCTAAGTTAGAAGCTAACATACCAACTAATAATAAAGTATCAAATCCAACATTAGGATTATTTATATTCATTAATGAAAGTGGAACAAATGCCCAATGCATACCTGTCATAACTAATAAAGGCATTAATGCACCCATTACCATTATTGCAAACCAACCTGCTTTGTCATAAATAAATACCATTGCACTTGATAAAACTTCACCTGCATAGAATCCTATAGGTCCAATAACAACTAAAGCTATTGGAAGTGCAATTAAAAGTGTTAACATCGGTCTTAAGAAATTCTTTGTAACTGCTGGAGTAATTTTATCCGTAAATTTTTCAATATATGTCATTACCCATGCCATCATAATTACCGGAATTACAGAATAAGCATAACTTGCAGATGCAACTGGCAATCCAAATAATGATATTTTATTACCAGCATCAACTAATCCTATAAAATCCGGATATACCATAACACCAATTACTGCTGCTAAAGTATAAGCGTTTATATTAAACTTTTTAGATGCAGAAATACAAAGTATTAGTGGTAAGAAATAAAATGTTGCATCTCCTAAAGCACTTAAAATAGTATATGTTTGGCTAGTTTCTGATAATATTCCTATCATTGGTAATATTACAAGTAAAACCTTTATCATACCTGCCCCAACGATTGCTGGCATTGTTGAAGACATACATCCTGATACTACATCTAATATACTAGTAAATACCCCTTTTTTTTCTTTAACTTCATTTGAATTTCCTTCTTTAAAGTTCCCTAACTTTAATATTTCTTTATAGCATGCTCCAACATTATTACCAATAATAACTTGATATTGGCCACCTTGTTTTGTAACACCCATAACACCTTTAATCTTTTTTATAGCTTCATCATCAGCCTTGCTTTCATCTTTTAATATGAATCTAAGTCTTGTCATACAGTGTTGTACACTGTTAACATTACCTTCTCCACCTATTTTTTCTAATATTTTTTTTGCAACTACTGCATAATCCATTTTAATATCCTCCATTTAAAATTTATTAATTTTAATGAAGTAAAGCCCATAATACAGTATCTACTGCTTACGGTAACTACCTTTCATAACTAAGCTTTTATTTATAAAAAAACCTAAGAAATATAGATGAGCGCTCAAATCTATATTTCTTAGGTATAGCCTACATTACTAGTAACAATCCTAAGTAAGATTCTAAATATTTGATTTAGTTAATCCAACTTGCCTGAAAGTCAAAATTTCAATTTTGCTCCTTGAAGGTACACTTTAGTGTACTCATAGAACTAAAGGAGCTGAGTTTTTTTAATCTTCTTTTATTATTCTTTTAATATGAACTGTTAAATACATCATTTCTTCATCTGAAAGTTCATGATTAAAATCTTTTAAAACATATTTTTTTATTTTTTCTGCACATGAATAAGCTTCTTTATATTGTGTTTTTATCATTTCACAGAAATTAGTATCATCATCTTTTATTATCTTTCCACTAATCATTCTTTGTGCAAAGAATTTTAAATGAGTTATAAATCTCTCATAATGTAATGAATACTCGTCCAATTCTATGTTGAAATGGAATTTTACAATATTTAAGATATTTTGAATCATCTTAGTGATATCAAGCGTTTCATTCATATTTCTTGAATTTAGCTCTGCATTTACAATATGCATAGCTATTGATGCAGCTTCATCTTCTGGTAAAACTACATCTAATCTTTTTTTAATAATTGCTAAGGCTTCCTTACCAATTAAAAATTCATGATTATAAAACCTTTTAATTTCCCATAATAAAGCATTTTTAAAATTTAACCCTTGTTTATAACGTTCTATTGCAAAGCTAATGTGATCAGTTAATGTTATGTAAACATTATCATTCAGTCTCTTCCCTAACGAATACTTTGCATAAGAAATAATTTCATTAGAAACCTGAATATACTCCAAAGGTATTTCTGCTAGTAAAGTCATTAATTTATTAGAATCATTTTTATTTTCAATAGAATAGATTTTCTCTATTTTGCTCTTATCTACAGTATCTCCAATTTTTTTTTGGAATCCTAATCCGCATCCCATAACAAGAACTTCTTTACCGTTATTATCAAAGGTTCTAATTAAATTATTATTGATTATCTTATCTATCTTCATTTACTAACACCTTTTCTTTAATTTAAAGTACAAAAAAAGACCATACTCAAATAAAACAACATTTTTTATAATGTCATAAATAATTTGGTAAAGCCTGCATAACCAGTAACAACCCATGTCCTTTATTGTCTTTATGATAATGATATCATAGTGATTTTTCTATGTCAACTAATAGAATTGTTTTTTATTTAACATAATTTGGTTATTTCATAATACAACTTTAAACCCTACTTATTTAATAATAAAAAAATTTCAAATTACAAGTGATAAGTTATAATCTAATTATTAAATTAATACCTAATTTCTAAAAATAAATTTTTATTTTCTATTTGGTAACCTATCACTTGCATATTGAAATTTAAACTAAAATTTATACTGCATTATTACTTGCAGCTTCTACTTTATTATCCTTTGAAAACAACTTTTTAAAACAAGAAACTGCTACTACAAATCCTAAACTTATTAATAACAGTGCAAATATTAATTGTAATCCATCTGTTAGGAACACAAATTGTCCTGCACCAATTTTCTTCATAATTCCAAGTATAGCTTGAACTAAAGCCGTAAATGTTACTGATAACATTACAACCATAGGTGCCCAAAGCATAAAGCCTTTTCTCTTTGTAGATTTTAAAAATACTGCTAGGGTTATTAACACTAAAGCTGATAATAATTGATTTGCTGCTCCAAATAATGGCCAAACGTTATTATATCCACCAAGTGAAAGCACAAGTCCAATTACTAATGTAATAATTGTTGCAAAATATTTATTAGTCATTATCTTAGAAATACCAGATACTTCTTTTGAATCATCCTTAAATAATTCTTGTAATGACATACGTCCAATACGAGCAACAGAATCAAGTGATGTTAATGCTAATGCTGATACACACATTGTCATTATACAAGTAGCTACATGTTGTGGTATACCTAATAATCCTAAGAAACCTGCAACATTACTAGAAAATATTGCAAAAGGTGTTCCTTCTGGCATTTTTCCCCCAACAGCTGCAGCTCCAACTACCACTAAAGCAACAATACCAAGTAGTGATTCTATTAACATAGCTCCATATCCAATGCAAAGCATGTCCTTTTCATTCTTAACTTGCTTTGATGATGTTTCTGATGATACTAAACTATGGAATCCTGATACTGCACCACATGCTATAGTAATAAACAAAGTTGGAAATAAATATTTACCATCAACTTCAAATCCAACAAAAGCTGGTAAATTCATTTCAGGTCTTGCAACTACAACTCCTAAAACAGCTCCAACAATCATTCCAATTAATAAAAATGTACTTAAATAATCTCTTGGTTGCATTAATAACCACATTGGTGTTATTGATGCTAAAAATAAATAAGCAAATGTTACTATTAACCAAGTAGTTTTATCAAAGTATAATGGAAAAGCAATACCTATAGCTAACATTGAAACTAAAAGTACTACACCTATTATAAACTGTAAACTTTGACTTGGCTTTTTATATTTAATAAATGCACCAAATATCATAGCTACAACAATAAATAACATTGAAATAGATGCTGCTGATGCATTAGGTGTATTTAATGCTCCACCTTCTCCAAATCCATTAAATGTACTTGCAACTATATCTGAAAATGCTGCAATTACTAGTAAAGTAAAAATCCAAGCAAATAAGAAAAAAAACTTTCTTCCTGCTTTTCCTATATATTGTTCTATTAATCCACCTATTGATTTACCTTCATTTTTTACTGATGCATATAATGCTCCAAAATCATGAACTGCTCCAAAAAATATTCCACCTATAAGTACCCATAATAACACTGGAACCCATCCAAACATTGCTGCTATAATTGGCCCCGTTACAGGTCCTGCCCCTGCTATTGATGAAAATTGATGTGAAAACACAACTGCTTTAGGTGTTGGAATGTAATCTTCTCCATCCTCTTTTGTATAAGCAGGTGTTTTTGCATTTGGATCAATTCCCCAAGTTTTAGCAAGATATCTTCCATAAGTCACATAGGCAATTCCTAATACAACTATGGCTAACCCTACAATAGTTAATCCATTCATTTAAAATGCCCCCTCTATATTTAATTATAATTGCGCTCTCCTATTAGGAGATTATTAATAATAATAACACTTTTATGGTATTCTGTAAATATTTATCATTTATTATTATCAAATTACTATTTTACAACGTTTTCCATATACTTCTTTTCACAGAAATCGTTTACTTGACCTAATTTATTTCTAATTTGTTAACAAACTTAAAACAAAAAAGTGGCTTTCACCACTTTTTATATTAAATAGATAATAAATAAAAATTAAATTTATTTATTAATAACTGTTATTTTTTTATTTACATTTGTAAAATATAATAGCTGATTTCTTCCCTAACTACTTATGTTCTATTAATTCAGCTTTATTAACTTCATCAAATGCAATTATTTCTGCTAAAATTTCATTAATATCCAATTCATCATCCAAATTTACTTTAAATCTTATTCTAGTTTTTTCTGTTGATTGCTTGCTAACTTCTATTGATATAATATCTGCCCCAAAATTTCTAAACATATCTTTTATCGCCTCAACAGTAGTCATTATATATCCACTTGTTTCAATTTCAATATGTGCATGAGAATTTCTTTTTATTGTTATTATATTTTTAAATTTAAATACATCATTTAAAAAAAGATAAGCCACGCAAGTAATTACTATTGAACTAATATATATTCCTGATCCAACAGCTAAACCAATAATAGCAACTAAACAAATAGATGCTGCTGTAGTTAATCCTTTGACGCTCCTTTTATCTTTAAGAATTGTACCTGCACCCAAAAAACCAATACCTGAAATATATTGTCCTGCTAATCTAAAAACATCATTATTTCCTCCATTTAGTCTATAATATTCTAATGATGTTAATTGAATAAGCAATCCAGCTAGACCAACAACAACATGAGTTCTAATCCCTACGACCATACCTTTTTTCTCACGATTGTATCCAATAAAACCTACTAAAGCTACACATAAAACTGTTTTAAAAATTATTTCCATAATTATTTTTACATCTAAGTTTTTAAATACCTCTTGTATCACTCCCTACCTCCTTTAATTACCTTTTAACCCCAAATAACCTTGTTATTATATTTTATGTTAATATACTATTGTAAACAATAGTAGTAATATTTTTATATTGCATTCAAATTCATAAATAAATTATTTTTTTCTTAGCTATCCATAACACTTTGTAAATTCATTCCAAAATCATCTGTTAAATCATCAGCTAATTTATCTTTTATATTTATATTATTAATATCTACTTCTTCTGATGTTGCTGCATTTACAGGGTATGTTTCATCAACATATTTTAATATAACATTAAAGTTATTATTTTTAGTTTCTGATATTGCATTAACTACAATATCTCTATATCCATTTGTAATGTTATCAGTTATATAAATTGGCCCATTTATATTTTTTGTTTTTGAAATATATTCATATCCTTCATCTCTTTGAGCAAAAATAATCATAGTTTTACTTTCATCCCCACCAAAGTCTGCTCCCCAAAGACATACTATAACTTCATCAACTCCATCATCATTTAAATCTTCATAATAATAAGTATACTTATCTTCATTACTATTATCTAATCCAGTAACAGCAAAAATAGCCTCAACTAACTTTGCATTATTTTTAGAGTTATCATTTTCTATTAATTCACTTGAATTTGCCCTACATCCATTAAATGAAATCATTATTATAGAAAATAATATTATAAATAGTTTTTTCATACTCACTTTCTCCTTTTCGTAGTATAATTTCTTCTTCATAATATTATTTCCATTATATTTTTCATTTATTTATTAATAAAAATAGGTAGTGCCCATATAAGCACTACCCATGATTTATTATTTTAATTTCCAGATATCATTATTATATTGTTCAATAGTTCTATCTGATGAGAAGAATCCTGCTTTACTAATGTTAATTAATACTTTTCTATTCCAAGTTTCTCTATCTGAATAATCTTCAAATACTTTATCCTTAGTCTTAATATAATCTTCTATATCAAGTAATGTCATGAACCAGTCTTTGTTAATTAATTCATTATATAATCTATTTAAGTTAACTTCATCCCCAACTTTTAACATTTCATCGCTAACGATAAAGTCTACTAATTCTTTTATATCTTCTTTTTCATAGTATTCCTTTGAAATATAATCACCTTTCTTATAGTGTTCAATTACTTGTTCACTTGACTCACCAAAGATGTAGATATTATCATCTCCAACTAATTCATGAATTTCAACATTAGCACCATCTTCTGTTCCTAATGTTAAAGCACCATTTAACATGAATTTCATGTTACCAGTTCCTGAAGCTTCTTTAGATGCTAAAGAAATTTGTTCTGAAACATCACAAGCTGGTATTAATTTAGAAGCCTTAGTTACATTGTAGTTTTCTACCATAACAACTTTTAAATATTTATTTACTTCTGGATCATTATTTATGATATCTTGTAAACAAAGTATTGTATGGATTATATCTTGTGCAATTATATATGCTGGTGCTGCCTTTGCTCCAAAAATCATTGTTATTGGAGTTGTTGGAATATTTCCTGCTTTTATATCTAAATATTTATGAATGATATATAAAACATTCATTTGTTGTCTCTTATATTCATGAAGTCTCTTTATTTGAATATCAAAAATAGAGTTTTCATCTACTTCAATATCTTGTGTATCTTTTAAGTATTTCTTTAAAGCAATTTTATTGTGCTTTTTAATTTCTTCAATCTTAGATAAAACTTCTTTATTATCAACGAACTTACCTAAGTTTTCTAACTTAGTTGCATCTGTTTTAAAATCTTCTCCAATAAGACTAGTAATATAATTTGTTAATTCATTATTACAGTGTATTAACCATCTTCTGAAAGTTATACCATTTGTCTTATTATTGAATTTTTCAGGATATATATCATAGAATGGCTTTAATTCTTCTTTTTCTAGTATTTCAGTGTGAAGAGCAGCAACTCCGTTTACACTAA